>JAFGGF010000452.1 GCA_016930735.1 Prolixibacteraceae bacterium | reverse complement strand
GTTGTCACGCTCTTCGGTTCCTTTTTCCATCGGATACAGTATCAACGGATCGCTGCTTATCAGTATCAAGGCAAATATTTACGGTCTCAGCGACAAGCTGCGGTTTACCGGTGAATACTGGAATAAGGACATGCCTGATAATTATTGGGGTGTGGGCTATGAAGCCGGTCGCTACAACCCGCGATCCGATTCTACGACTGAATATCATCGCAACTGGCAGCAATTCAAATTCAAAGTTGCCTATAAAGTATTGGAAAACTTTTTTATCGGGCTCAACTACGATTATAATCAAACCACGGCTACAGAGATCAATCCGCTAATGGCTGAGGATACCAATTACCTGAAGCATCCCGATCATATTTTTAATTCAGGGTTTGGTATAGTATGGCGATATGATTCCCGTGATTTTCCTGAAAATGCATTTAAAGGAATGCTTATTGAACTTTCAGGAACTTTTTATGGAAAACATACCCAAAGCAACAACATATTCCGGGTTTTTGAACTGGATTACCGGCAATATGAAAAGATCAAACGGAAAGGAAGTACGCTGGCATGGCAAATGAAAACCAGGGCAAGCTTCGGTGATGTACCCTGGACCGACCTTTCGATGATCGGGACACCCTTCGACCTGAGAGGTTATACCTGGGGTCAATACAGGGATTATTCATCTTTGTTTATCCTTGCAGAATACCGGTACATGCTGCCCAGGAAAAAGCCCAATGGCAGGGGAGATATGTATGGACCATTCGGATTTACCATTTGGGGCGGCACCGGTTCGGTTTCACATGATTATGGTCAATTTGAATCATGGATACCCAATGGAGGTATAGGCTTTCGCTTTGAAATACAAAAAAGAATGAACCTTAGGATCGATTATGGGATAGGTGTAAACTCAACCGCTTTTTACTTTAGTTTTAATGAAGCATTTTAACCTGATTAATTCATGAAATTTATGAATTAATCACCGAAGGCCGATCCAGCTTTGCTGGATCTAGGGTTAACCCTCGAAAAAGTTTTTAACTTTTTCGGCTTTAAACCGCAAAAGCGGTTTAAAGTGAAAAATTCATGAATTTTTCAGGTTAAGTAAAATACTGCCCCGACTTATTTTTCCTCCTTATTCCCGCCAAAATTAAAGGATGCGCCAAAATAAATAATAAAGGAGTTATAATGTGATTGCACGTTATTATTCCTGGTACCCTGTAATGGCTTATTTTCAACAGTGTTGTATTCAACCGGATCAGAAAGGTTTACAATTTGTTTCTGATCTTTGTTGTTCCCAAATGTATATTGTAAACCCGTTACGATATCCTGCCCAAAAACATTCCAGGCTAGCCCCCCGGTAAGGTGGTAAAGATCGAGCCTGATAAGCTGTGGCTTTGGTAAATTGGCATAATCCTGATAATTAAATTTCTTTTGAAAATTAAAATCGGTCCTGAAACCGGTCATTAAAAAAAGGTTTTTACTCAGCGCCCAGCTATATCCCAGTGCTGCATTAAAAACGGGTTTAGCGCCTCCAACGAAGGTAAGCCATTCGGAAAATATTCTTTCATCTGCCGGCAAACCATTTCCCAGATCAGGACTTTCTTCAGTTTCTATCAGCCTGAAAGGGTCAACTCCGTTAAAATATTCCATTGAAGAGTAAAGCGTCCTTTTTTGGTCAGGGAATTTATAGGTTAATCCTGCGGCAATTGAAAAAGGAGTTTTATAGGAAACCTCAATTTCATCTTTCTCCTTGAAATCGGATATGGCATAATCAGGCATTGGCTCACCGGTTTCCGGATCAGTTATATTGCTTCTTCTTTCTGACCTTGTTACACGTTTACCATCCGAATAAACGCCAACTGAAGGAGTGGTAAAGTTCAGCCCTATACTCAGGTTGTTGAACTTGTATAAAAGACCTCCTTTGAATAACAGCCGGTAATCATTATATTTCAGATATACATACTGCTGATATGTCGCGGTATAATTTGAAATAAATTCGTTACCAATAAAGAGGGAATCATTGGTTGAACTCGCTTCAATGTTCAGTAAATTTGTGTATTCATCACTCTTGATCGTAACAAACGTTGCCATACCAGCAAAAAAACGGTCATTCAGTTTAACCGAACCCCCAATTCCAATCCAGTCATCCCTGAAATGATTAGAGTACTGGAAAAGGGCATAATATTTTTCATTACCTGGAACCTGAGTCAGTACATTTTTTTGCTCATCAACAGAATTAATCAAATCCAATCTTGAATTTTCATTATTTAGAAAAGCAATCTCGTAACTCCAGGCCGGGAATTTTTTTAAATTGATCATATAAGAAATAAATCGTGGCTCGATAATTCCCTTGAATGATTCAAGGTCAATCCCATCGCCTAGCGCATTTTCTCCCTGGTTCAGGTCAATGGAGAACAAGCTGGCATTCAGGGTGAATTTTGATTGTGAGATTTCGGAAATACCTGCCGGGTTATAGTAAATAGCACTGGGACCAGCACCACCACCCACAACCGCTCCCGAAAGCAGGGACGATTCTTCGTTAAAGCTTCGCTGCCAGTAATTATTTGATTGCGGAATAACAATACCGGGGATCAGTCCTGACAAAACAATCAGGAATCCGCAAATGATAGGTTTTATAGTTTTATCCATATAATAAAATTGATCATAATTATCTTAGGCGACCTGCACTGCCTCCCCCCGAGCGTGCTCCACTCCTGTAATTACCCTGGGATGGATAGGTATAAAACCGGCTCTGGTTATTATCATTCGCAAAGGATTCGAACTGTCGCTGATAAATAATCACCGTTCCTTTTTCACCTTCTATCTTGAGCAGCCATTCGTTTTGTGCATTCAAAATATCCGGGAGGATTCCCGAAATAATAGCCAGGATAAATAAAAATTGGCTTGATTTCATCTTACAGAATTATTTCCTTTGATTATTTGTTATTCATACAGACAAAGATAAATATTAAAGGAATCTGCAACCAAATTGATGAGGTAAATATCAAATTTACATCTGGTAAGCCCAATTACCTTGCGTTACAAACAAAAGTCACTGAAAATTCTCCCGGATATTGCTTACTTGAATACCTGCCCATTAGAGCCACTGACAGCGAGTTGTTGATGAATGATTTTACACTCCATTACGATCAGCTAATATCACAATTTTATTTTACTGATCATCTTATCACTTAAATACCTGCAGGTTATAATATTTATCCCCGGAGGTTTGCTATTCACTTGCGATTTAGTACTTATTTTAAAATATAAAAAATGCTCCTGCCTGGTAATACGCTAAAAGTTAAACCCGAATTAATCAATAGAAAGCCCATCTGGCTGAACTATTGATTCCATGAGGGTAACCCCGATTTAGTGTTTGTTCAGCGCAATTCTTATTGTGCTGATTACAAACACTTAAT
>JAFGGF010000093.1 GCA_016930735.1 Prolixibacteraceae bacterium | reverse complement strand
TGAACAACAGAATGGACTGAATTCTCTGCAGCATAAGTTAGATCGGGAAGCTGCATTTCTGAATCGGAAGGTAAAGCCGCATATTTAACCGGCTGCGATTCTTTTATTGTTACTACTTCAGGTTTGTCAAAAAACTTAGTGTACACAAAAAGTGCTACAAATGCTCCGGCAACCACTAAAACGAACGTCAATAAATACCTTTGTAACTTTTTCATGGCTTATTCTTTTTAATTGTATGTTTTACATTTTCAAAATTTGTAACAGTAAAACGCAAAAATACTGCCTATGTTTCAAAAATGTTTATGATCGGCTGGCATTTAAAATTATTTAACAGCTAAACCTTCGTTTTGTTAAAAAGTTTTATAAAATTGTCTGACAATGGCAGAATAATATTGTAAAATTGTCAGTTTAAAAATAAAGAAAAACAATGAAGATTTATTTTTCAAAATATCAGGGAGCAGGGAATGATTTCGTAATTATAGATAACCGAAATAAAAAGTTTGACGGGAATAATGTTTCATTAATAAAGTTTCTGTGCGACAGGCGTTTTGGTATTGGGGGAGATGGTTTGATGTTATTGCAGGAGCATAATAAATTTGATTTTGAAATGCGGTATTTTAATTCCGATGGCCCTGAAGCCAGCATGTGCGGGAACGGTGGGCGCTGTATTGTTGCATTTGCAAAAAAACTGGGAATCATTGATCAGGAAACTACTTTTATGGCAGTCGATGGTTTACATGAAGCTGTAATTGAAAAAGATGGCCAGGTAAACCTTAAGATGATTGATGTTCCTTATTTTGAAAAAATATCGGATGATTATTTCCTGAATACAGGTTCCCCTCATTTTGTAACATTTTCTGACTCGCTGAATGACCTCGATGTTTATAATGAAGGAAGGAAAATCAGGTATAACGATCGTTTTAAAAAGGAAGGGACCAATGTTAATTTTACCCAGTTGAAGGATGGTAAATTAACAGTTTATACTTATGAAAGGGGAGTTGAAAATGAAACCCTTGCCTGTGGAACAGGAATTACAGCTGCCGCACTAAGCGCTGCTATTAAAACAGGAAAAGAAAAGGGGAAATTCGATGTAAAAGCCAAGGGGGGCGATTTAAGTGTTGCTTTTGAAAAAGCAGGTGGTGGTTTTAAAAATATCTGGCTCAAAGGGCCCGCAACTTTTGTTTTTGAAGGTGAAATAGAAGTCTGACTATCATTTGTTTATGTCATTCTGAGCATGTCCCTGTCTGCCGGCAGACAGGCTCACCATAACATTACAAACATTATTTTTCCGGAACTTTAAACCACTTTGAATATTTTTCCAGTGGTTGATAATTTTCAATGTAATTTATTGCTTCCCCGGCATTGCGGGCTATAAAGTATAAATCTCTATATTCTTCCTTGGCAAATTTTTCATTAAAAAAGACATCAAACTGATTTAACAAGTGTTTGAAGAAATTATCCGTATTTATAAAAACAATAGCTTTATTGTGGTAAGTAAGTTGTTTTAAGGTAATAACTTCCAGGATTTCTTCCAGAGTACCGAATCCACCGGGTAAAGCTATAAATGCATCAGAAATCTGCCTGATCTGCTCTTTTCTTTCCTTCATGTCATCGGTAATAATAACTTCCTGGGAATTTACAGAAGTAAGATTTTTTTCATGCATCATCTCAGGAATAACTCCAATGGTGTGTGCACCATTTTTTTTGGCAGCTGCCGAAGTGGCTTCCATAAGCCCAACATTGCCGGCACCATTAACAAGCGTATGTCCTTTTATTCCAATTAACTCGCCCAGTTTTTGGGCTTCATTAAAATAAGCGTCGTGTATTCCGTTACTGGAAGAAGAAAAAACACAGATTTTCATTTTGATATTGGATGTTTGATAATTTGGTATTAGAAAAACATCCGGATTTTCCCCGGATGTTTTTATGCTTATTATCTTAAGATTTCACTACTCACTACTCAGATACTCACTACTCAGATACTTACTACTTGATTATGCATCAATATTTGCATAAACTGCGTGATCTTCAATAAATTTCCGGCGTGGCGGAACATCATCGCCCATTAACATTGAGAAAATATGATCAGCTTCGGCAGCGTTTTCAATGGTTACCTGTTGCAGGGTCCTTTGTTCAGGATTCATTGTGGTTTCCCAGAGCTGATGTGCATTCATTTCTCCCAACCCTTTGTAACGCTGGGTAGAAACAGCTGATTCTTTTCCATCGGCCCATTCTTCAATCAGTTTAAGACGTTGCTGTTCGTTCCACGCATATTCTTCCCTTTTCCCTTTTTTTACCAGGTAAAGAGGTGGAGTTGCAATATAGAGGTGCCCTCTTTTTATCAGGTCGTTCATATAACGGAAAAAGAAAGTCATGATCAGGGTCGCTATATGGCTGCCATCCACATCGGCATCCGTCATGATCACAATTTTATGATATCTGAGTTTTTCGAGGTTCAGTTCTTTCGAATCTTCTTCGGTACCAATGGTGACACCCAAAGCAGTAAAAATATTTTTTATCTCCTCGTTTTCAAATATTTTATGCTGCATGGCTTTTTCAACATTCAGGATTTTTCCCCTGAGTGGCAGGATTGCCTGGAACTTACGGTCGCGCCCCTGCTTGGCTGTTCCACCGGCTGAATCTCCCTCAACGAGGAACACTTCACACAATGCAGGATCTTTTTCCGAACAGTCACTCAGTTTTCCGGGCAGGCCTCCACCTGTTAAAGCATTTTTGCGCTGAACCATTTCACGTGCTTTACGGGCCGCATGACGTGCCTGTGCCGCCAGAATTACCTTATTTACAATGGTTTTGGCATCTTTGGGATTTTCTTCGAGGTAGTTTTTCAGCATTTCACTAACTGCCTGGTCAACCGAAATACTGACATCAGAGTTCCCAAGTTTGGTTTTGGTCTGCCCTTCAAACTGGGGTTCGGCAACTTTCACTGAAATTACAGCTGTCAGCCCTTCCCTGAAATCATCTCCACTGATGTCGAATTTCATTTTTGCCAGCATTCCCGACTGTTCGGCATAGGTTTTTAACGTACGTGTTAAACCCCGCCTGAATCCGGTAAGGTGAGTTCCACCTTCAATGGTGTTAATATTATTTACATATGAATGTACATTTTCTGAGAACGATGTGTTGTACTGAAGTGCAATTTCAACCGGGATCCCGAATTTTTCAGACGAAATATTAATTATATTTTCGGTTAGTTTTACACGTGTTTCATCCAGGTATTCAACAAATTCTTTTAATCCATCTTCAGAATGAAATTCTTCCTGCACATGGTTGCCTTCAGAATCAATATTACGTTCATCGATCAGTTTAAGGCTGATTCCGGCATTCAAAAATGAAAGTTCACGAAGTCGTGCAGCAAGTATTTCGTATTTATATGTTGTTGTCAGGAAAATTGTACTATCGGGTTTAAAAGTTACTATAGTCCCTGTTTTCTCTGAATCCCCGATAACAATAACTTCTCCTTTGGGTTTACCTTTTGAATATTCCTGAACCCAGATTTTTCCGTCACGGTGTACTACAGCTTTTAAATCTTCAGAAAGTGCATTTACACAGGAAACACCAACTCCGTGCAAACCTCCCGAAACCTTATAACTGTCTTTATCGAATTTACCTCCGGCATGTAAAACAGTCATTACAACCTCCAGTGCCGATTTATTTTCTTTTGAATGTAATTCAGTCGGAATCCCCCTTCCGTCGTCAGTGACAGTGATTGAGTTATCTTTATGAATAATTACCTCAATGTTGTTACAGTAACCAGCCAGAGCTTCATCGATAGAATTGTCAACTACTTCGTAAACCAGATGATGCAATCCTTTTTCGTTCACATCGCCAATATACATGGCCGGCCTTTTCCTGACTGCTTCAAGCCCTTCAAGTACCTGAATACTTTCAGCTGAATAATTTCCATTCCCCCCGTTGCTCATTGTTTTATTTTCCAATTCACTCATTCTATGTTATTTAATTAAAATCATTTGTAAATAATGGCTGCGAGAAGTAGCATATAAAAATGCAGCCAATTGTTTGTGTGTTTTTTGAATTTGTAAATTATTGCAAATCAATTATTTAAATATTTTAAATACCATTTTTTTAATGACATGCAAATATAACAAAATATAGCAGAAATAAGGAGTTTTGCGGTATCCGGGTAGCTTGTTTTTATCAACAAAATATTAACCTTAAAAACAGGTAATCTGATTCAGGATTAACGAGTTGGATTAACTCTTTATATTTCTGTTTTCACTTTAAAAAGAATAGCTTATTCCACCCAGGAAATTGAAATTCTGTACAGGGTAGCCCAGCCAGTGCTCATAGTTTTGGAATCCGAAATTATTCAACTGGGCAAATACCGAAAAGTTTCTGGTTACAGAGTAAGTAGCCCTGGCATTTAAATCGATAACCATGTCCATAATATAAGCTTTATCAAGCTTTTGGATACCAACCGAACTCCATGGTGGTTGCTGGTAATCGTTGTATTCATAAACCAATCCTTTCCTTTCACCAATAACATAAATGTCGGTTGCCACATTCAACTGTTCGGTTACCTGAAAATCCAGTGATAGCTTAACATCAAAATCCGGAAGGTTCCAGGCTTCGGCCTGTTCTTTCAGTTTGTATGCATAATAACTTCCTGTTAACAGAAGGTTAAGTTTTTCTGAAGCAGTATAATAAACTTCCAGGTTCAGCTTTGTTAAATTCAGGTCATCGTATAAAACCTGAAAGTCGTTATTGGTAATGATGGGATCAACAGGTTGTGTTGCATCTGGATAAAAATAAGCCTCCTGATAGTAAAATGGCTGGTCTTTTATCGAAGAATATTCAGCAGAAACGGTATAATTCATTTTCGAACTGAATTTACCATTAAATCCTCCAAAAAAACGATACTTATGCATGGTGTTTTTTACATCGTGTTCGGGATTCACAAAAGGATTTTCCAGGGCAATTTTTGAATAGTTATTTTGTTCATACTTCCCGTCTATTCCGGCAAAAAAATCAAGGATGCCTTCAATAGGTTTTAAGGTAAACAAAACATCGGGTGCCACCCTGATGGCCGGGTCGCGGTCTTTGTCAAGCACAAAATAAAATTTGCCTCCTGCTTTCAGGCTCATATTTTTCTTTTCGAACTGCACTACTGGATTGGCTTTAAACCAGATCTCCCGCCTTTTTCCGTAATCGTTCAGGGTATTATTAAATATACTGTCGGCAAGGTAAAATGCACCTCCTGCATCAATCATGGCAACAATATTATTGACCGGTTTTTTTACGTGGACCATCAATTCTGCCAGATGTTCTTTCTGTCCTGTTTTTGTTGTAAAATACTGGTAATCGATGTCCATTCCAAGCTGAGCTGCTTGTTTTGAACGGGAAGTGCTCTGAATTCCGAAATTCAGTCCACCCCTCGAAAATGCCTGTTTTGTACCGAAATAATTTATATCCTGGTTTTCCTCCATCAACTGGGAAGGAACCTGAAAAACCGGATAACCATAATAATTAAACCCATTTCGGTTATAAAAAACATTCACATCAAATTCAGCATTTTGTCCACTGTGTTTGGTATAAAGTTCCGCCACATTGTCTGAAAAAGGTGCATCCACTTTGTCATTGCCGGGCAGTTTTATTTTCCCATGTGATGAAAGGTGTTGAAAATGAACTCCAAATATTGTATTCTTTGAGTTATTATTATTTAAATAAAAGTCGGCATAAGGTTTTCCGTAATTTCCGGTCCCCAGTTTAATAAGCCCGTAACCATGGTCCTCTTTTGGTTTACCTGTTATTTTTGCTGCCTGAAGCGGATTAACCGAGAATGTAGAAAAAACAGGCTGGCTGAAAATAGAATAATTGAACGTTGGTTTCTGATGCTCTTCTTTATCCATTTTTGGGATATCGCTGATTTTAAAAGCGTCAGAAATGCTTGGTCGGTATGCTTTAACCACTTCAACTTCCTGCCTTAATACCGTGTCCTGCTGCGCATAAAGGCTGAATCCCATAAAAAGGATAAATACTGTAAGCAGCAATATATTGATCTTTTTTCTGTCCATATCTGAATTATTGATTGTTTTCCTGATTATCAATATTTATTTCAACGGGATTGTTTTTGGCTTCTTCCTGTTCGGCTTTTTCTTTGGCTTCGATCACTGCCAGTTTTTCAGAAGCATCCCTGATAATTCCGTCTGTATTGTTTCCATAATTTTCAACCACACTACGTAGCGTGTGTTTTGCCTGGAATTCATCACCCTGTGCCTGATAAATATCTGCTAAAAGGATAAAACTTTTCCCTAACCAAAACTGGTGAGGCGTCCCTTTTGAGATAAAATCCATAATTTCATCTTCGGCAGGTTTTAGCTGATTTTTCACAAAAAGTAACTGAGCAACCAAAAATTTGGCTTCTGCTCCTTCGGCTGAATTGGTTTCCGTTGCCAGTTTTCTGAACTGGTCCAGTGCCTTGTCAGAATTATTCAGATTGTAATATGATTTGGCAAGAACATAGTCGGCATCCCGAATCAACTGCGGATTGGCTTTTTCTGCAGTCTGGACCTTTTGTGCTGCAGGAATTGCTTCGTTATAATTTCCAAGTTTAAACTGACAATTCATTTGCCCTACATAAGCTTTCAGATTATTGTATGAACTGCTGGAAATGGTCTCAAGCCGCTGGAACAATCCCAGTGCTTTTTGATAGTTCTGAGCGTTGTAAATTAATTCTGCTGCTTTTGATACTGCCGGTTCGCTGAACAGATTATCCGATTGATTAGCCACATATTCGTAGTGTCCGAGTGCTTCTGTAAAACTGCCTTTGGCATAAAGTGCTTCCCCAAGGTAAAAATGGGTGTTTAATACATAATTCCCGTAAGGGAAATCATTCAGGTATTTCCGAAGTTGTGGAATCGCATCGGCATCGCCACTCATAAACTGTTTTTCAGCAGCCTGATACGAAAGTGCATCCTGCTCGGAGGCAGATACTTCACCCCGTCCCAAATTACGTGTATAAGCAAAATAGGCATCCACATTATTCAGTTCGACATAGGTGTTTTTTATCCCGGTCAGGGCCGCTGCAGCTTCATCGGTATTAGGGAAATCTTCAACCACTTCTTTGTAGTATTTTAATGCCTGGTTAAGGTTGCCGTTATTAAAATTGACAAGCCCCAGTTGCAATACTGCTTTTTTATAATAAGAACTTTGTTTGTAATTTTTTACAATGTCGTTGTAAAGTTCAAGAGCCTGATTGTTTTGTCCGATCCGCTCATATGCCCTTCCCAGTTCGTATAAGGCATCGTCGCGGTAATTTGAGTTGGGATAGTCGGCAAGCAGGTTCCTTAAATGAGTAACCTTATCCTGATAATTTCTCTGCAGCCCCTCACAGAATGCAATCTGGAACAAGGCATAATCAGCATCAAAAAGCCGCATGTTGTTTGATTGGCGATAATACTGAATGGCTTCATCGTAATTTCTTTCAAGGAAATAACAGTCACCCAACCGGTTTAATGCATCGGCAACCTTTTCTGAACGAACTCCTTCGTTTGCCGACAAATATTTCCGGAAAGAAGAATTGGCTTTGTTATAATCTTCCAGTTCGAAATAAGCATAGGCAAGGTTATAGTTGGCAACTTTAAATTCTTCGAGAGAATAAGCACCAGGTGTTAACAGAAACTGACTATACTGGTTGATGGCTGAATTAAAATCTCCCAAACGGTAAAGCGATTCTGCTCTCCAGTACATGGCCCGTGCTTTCAATTCGCGGTCGGAACTTTGTTGCATTGTTTTATCAAAGCTAACAATGGCAGAATTGTAATCACGGTCGTTAAACAATTCGAGCCCCCTGAAAAATGTAACCCGCTGGTAAGCTTTGTTTATGGATGCATTTTTTACTTCGATCTTTTCAATCGATTTAATGGCATCTTCATAATTCTTGGTGACCATATAGACTTCCACCAGGTACTGGTATGCCGAATTATTCCTTTCTGAATTGGGGTACAGTGAAATATATTTGTCGAAAGCTTTAATTGTCTCGCTGAAAGGAGAATAGGAAAGTTCATATGTGATCTTAGCATAGTTGAAAAGTGCATCTTCTTTTATTTTATCATTAAAATCCATCTCAGATGCCGCTTCAAATGCAAGGCGTGCTTTTTCCTTGTTATCAGTTCTTACATAACAATCGGACAAATGATAAAATGCATTTTGTGCCAGTTCATCTTTTCCTTTGGAAGCTTTTTCAAGATAGGGGATGGCTTTTTCAAATTCACCCGCATTATAGTAACAATAACCCAGCAGGTAATTGTCTTCGTTCGATTTTAATCCTTTTGAATTGTGATACCTTTCAAGGTAGGGAATGGCTTTTTCAAATTCGTTTAAATGGAAATAGGAATCGCCGATTATTTTTGCCAGTTCCGGTTGATGATCCTCATCCACATCATCGATAATCCCGGTTGTATAATTAACTATATCGGCATATTTTTGCTGTTTGTAAAAAATGTGGCTTACATAAAGTGGTATTACCTGAGAATAGGTGGGATCGCCGTCGAGTTTGCGCAACCCGTTCAGTGCCGATTCATAATTTCCATCGAGGTAATTGATGTGCGCCCAGTAATAACTTGCCGGCTTACTGTACAGGTTATTTGCATCTTTAATCTGGTAAAACTCTGCAGCAGCATTTTCCAGGTCTTCTTCTTCCATGTAAGAATAACCCAGCTGGTAATGTAAAAGCACTGCTTGTTTTTCATCGAGCCTGCCTGCATCAACCTGGTTTAATGTCCTGATAGCCATGCTGTACCGGTTTTTTTCAAACTGGTTTGATCCCAGATTAAACCGGGCCTGGTTCAGATACGGGCTTTCCGGGTAGGCTTCAATAAAATCGCTCATTTTTTTGTCACCATTTCCCTGCCCCGATTTTAAAAGTGCGTATGATTTAAAATATTCAGCCTCCGAATATATTTCTGTATTAACATCGACTTTTTCCTGAATTTTTTCAAACTGTCTGAATGATGAATTATACTTCTCCTGCCGGAATAATTCTTTGGCAGTCCTGATCTGATCCTGAATATCCGTATAATATTCCGTCTCCTGCCCGAAACTTAAAAAAGGAATCAGGACGAAGCTTAATAGAGTGATTATAAGTCTGATCGTTTTCATGGATTATCCGTTTTTTTCTGAACTAAAAATAGCAAATCTGATATGTTTAGCCTGTTTTATCGCTTTTAACTTCTTAACAAGAAACTGTTTATTACTTTCGTTTATTATATGGTTGTTTAAAAAAAGTTAGTTTTGTTAATGCTTTATATTTGTTCATTATGCCGTCAGAACCAATTATCGAATTAATAAATGCTGATATTTTTCAGCGTGAAAATCTGATTCTTGCACAGATCACAACAACCATTTACGAAGGAGAGTTTGTATATGTTGTAGGAAGGGTAGGGAGCGGGAAATCGAGCCTGATTAAAACCCTGAATGCAGAGTTGCCTTTGCAGAACGGTTTTGGCATTATTGCCGGTTTTGAACTACATAACATGAAAACCCACGACCTAGCTTTTTTACGGCGAAAACTCGGGGTTGTATTTCAGGATTTCAGGTTGCTCACCGATAGAAGTGTTTATAAAAACCTTGAATTTATTTTAAAATCGACCGGTTGGAAGCAGGATAAAACAATAAGAGACAGGATTTTTGAAGTGCTGGAGAGTGTTGGAATGGAGAAAGTTGCACAGAAAATGCCACATCAGTTATCGGGGGGAGAACAGCAAAGGATTGTTATTGCCCGGGCAGTTTTGAATCATCCTGCCATCATCCTGGCAGATGAGCCAACCGGAAACCTCGATCCGGAAACTTCGGAAGAAATTCTGGCACTTCTAACCAGACTGAATAAAGCTGGAATCACAGTAGTAATGGCAACCCACGATTATATTCTGATCGGGAAACACCGGGCACGAACTCTGATCTGTGAAAACGCTTCAATTAAGGATACAGCATCATATGAAGGAAATGTCGATTTCGAATCGTTGTTAAATTAATGGTTATTCTTTAGCTATTTTATCGGTTTAACCTTGACAGCATTTAATCCTTTATGCCCCATTTCTGTTTCAAAGCTAACCTGATTCCCTTCTTTAACAGGTTCTTCGATACTGTTAATATGCATAAAAATACTTTCACGTGTTTCCGAGTCGCGGATAAAACCATAACCTTTTGATTCATTAAAAAATGCAACCACACCTTTTCGAACCGGATCGGCCTTAATGTTGTCACCTTTTGGGGTGCTGACTTCAATATCAGCTGCATTTACTTTGGTCTTTTTATTGGGGTCTGGAGGTGTATTGGTAATCATACCGTTTTCATCAACATAAGCAATCATATCGTCGAGACTGCTTTTTTCCTGTTCTTTCCGGGCTAACCTTTTTTTCTCTTTTTCTTTCCTCTTTTTTTCTTTTTTGTTTCTTACTTCTTTTTTGTTAAATGTTTCTTGTGATCTACTCATAAATTTAATTCACTTGTTTATTATTTATATTATTTATGCCTTTAAGGTACGATAAAAAGTTAAATACCCGCTCTTCATTAACAAAAAATCGGAACGGGTATTTTTTTTATATTATTGTACGTTTACAGCAACAGGCCCTTTTTCGCCTTGTTTTATTTCGTACTGAACCTGCTGATCAGGCTTCAATCCGGCATAAGAACTTACTAAACCACTGCGATGTACAAACACGTCACCACCGTTTTCTGATTCGATAAAACCAAAACCCTTGGTTTCGTTATACCATTTTACTTTTCCTTTTTCCATTTTAATTAAAATCTGTTATTTCTGGGTTTGGCTTCATTGACAACCATTTCGCGGTTTTCAAGTGTTGACCCGTTTAATTCTTTAATCGCATTTTCGGCTTCAGCCTTGTTTTCCATTTCTACAAATCCAAAACCTTTGCTTTTTCCGCTGAATTTGTCGGTAATAATTTTTGTCGAGCTTACCGAACCGTACTCTTCAAAGATCCCTTCGAGATCATTTTCATCCACCCTGAAATCAAGGTTTCCTACATAAATGTTCATTCTTTTTTTATTAAATTTTGATAATGTGGCAACTAAGGTAAAACTACTTCAGTGCCGGTAACTAAAAAAAACAGTATTTAAAAAGGTGAGCAGTAAAGACTAATTGGTGAGGGTAATTAGTAAAAAATGCACAATCTCTCAAATCTGAAATTTTGGCGAAGATAGGTATTAATTTTAAGTATTCGGTTTTTTACCTGTTTATTTTGAAAATGCGCTGGTTTTCAGAATATTTACTTTTTCTGAATTTTAAGAAGGATTGATCCGAATGTTTTTAGAAATGCTTTTATATCTTTTTCTTTAATTGTTAATGAAGGGTCAATTCTTAAAACTTCACCTCCCGACCGTTTTACAAGGATAAAGCCTTTTTTCAGCAATTCTTTCTGAACCGGTTCTGCTTTTTCAGTCAATTCAATGGCAATCATTAATCCCCTGCCTCTGACCTGCCTGATTATCGGAAAGATTTTTTTATATTCATTAAGTTGTTCGATGATCAGATTTCCCAATTGCTGGCATTGCAGTAACAGGTTTTCATTCTGTATGGTATTTATTACTTCAAAAGCCACAACTGCCCCCAAAGGGTCGTTCTGATGCGACTGTGCATACAGGAAGTTTTTAGTCGCCAGCACTTCAGCAACGTTTTTTGAAACTGCCATAACACTAACCGGGTAGCCATTACCTATGCCTTTCCCGATTGCCACGATATCAGGTTGGATCCGGTAATGCTGGAATCCAAACCATGTTCCGGTGCGTCCGATTCCGGTGGTAACCTCATTTACGATGATAATTCCGTGATTTTCTTTTATTTTTTCTGCAATCTTTTCAATCAGTTTTACTGACGGGAAACGCACCAAACCTGAAGAACTTCCGGGTTCAAACAGGAAAATCCCGATCCGTTCAAAGGGAATGGTATTAAATTCTGCGCATTCTCCTGTACATCCTTCCTTACTGTTGCATGAACACTCCAGCCTGTTATAATTGATCCAGTTGTCGTGTTGCCTTTTACCGGCTTCGCCATATGCACCAAAATACGAGTCGGAAAAAGTAAGAGCCAAAGGTTTTTCTGCTATAAGCCGGGCAATCCGCATACCATATTCCACTGCTTCGCTTCCTGAACAAAGAAACTCACACTTTCCATCGTTCAAACCGGTAATCTCCAGGACTTTTTTTGATGTATTTTCAATAACCGGATTGGCATAAAAAAATCCTGTGTGGCTGATTTTTTCAATCTGTGATATGATGGCTTTATTAATTTTCGGATTACAATGCCCTACACTGGTGCACCAGACTCCCGATTCAAGGTCGATATATTTTTTCCCTTCAGAATCGTAGAGGTAACAATTGTCAGCCCTGACAATATTTTTCAATAGCAATTGGTGCCCGCTTGACCAGATTAAATGCTTCATCGAATTTTTGGTTGTTTATGAAAGTTGTTTTCTGCTGTAAGTTCATTTATTTTTCATATAAAAGATCCATTATATCTTCCATAAAGATTATGATGGTTTTTTTCTATTTGTTATATGTATATTTCTATAAAATCGTTTAATGAGTACATTGTATTGCAAAATTTGTTTTGTTACTTTTTCAACGAATTGTACCCTTTTTCATTAAATGACTGTAACTCTTCAATAAACATTTTTTCAAGTTGCCTGGCTTCTTTCCGGTAGTCAACAGTTTTACCGTCGTCTTCCTGTTTTATCTCACTGAGGATTTCAAAAGTAAAATTTTCTTCCCTGAAGTTTTTCCAGTCATTTTGTAATTCGGCATTCGGGTAATTGCCAAATTTCAATTCAGTACTGATCCTGTTCCAAATAGCATCCAGGTCTGCACTACTACCAATAAAAATTTTTTGATTTACTGTGTTTTTTATTTGGAATACACCTACTTTAAATTTCATCTTTTTATAGATGTCTTTTATTTCTTTTTTTGTGTTCATTTCGATTTGTTCTGCTTTCAATAATACAAAGAAGTCACGAATCTTCCAACATTACATTCAATTACCAGCCATCTGTTAATATTTATTTTTTTTGATATGATTACCAATCATACTTATTTTTAATACCTGTCATTATCGTTTTTCTGAATGAAGCACATTAACGAAATTTTATGGAGTTGCGGAAAATCAACACCATCGGGATAGCCCAGGCAAACAAGGTAATGCACATGGCAGCCTGTGCCTATAACCTTAAAAAGTACCTGAAATTTACCGGCAATAAAATTAAAAAAAAAGCAGGGGAAGCACAATCCGCTTTAGCCTGTTTTTGGGCTACATAGGCTATAATAAGCCAGTTTTTGCTAACTGATGTTGGAAAACTAAGGATACAAGCATTGGTTATGGATGCCTTAATTTTTAAAAATTATTGGGCAGCAAATAATTTAAGGGGAAAATTAATGAGTTGTGCAACGGTTACATTTGTTAGCGGCTGGCATTTTTTCCAATTGTCATTTCGCAAAATTAGCAAAAACCTTTCGTGTGTAAAAATTCACACACGAAAGGAATTTTCAATTTCTCATTTTAATCAAACCGCATACTTACGGCTGATTCCACCATACTTTAAATCTTCTTTCCGATATAAAACATATAACCGTAATATGCTTTGTATTTGTAATATAACTCAGCCTCATATTGCTGGGAAGCAACAAATTCTTCTACGGTCTTGTTACCGTTATATTTTTTCAGAAAGGATTTACGTCTCAAGGTTTGCCAGGCGTAATAGTCTGTCCAAATGGTTTCGGGCAAGATATAAGTGGCAATTGGAAGATAACCTGCTTTTTGCATTTGAGCGATTTTA
>JAFGGF010000451.1 GCA_016930735.1 Prolixibacteraceae bacterium | reverse complement strand
GGTATCGGATACAAATTCAACTGAGTTTTAAATAATATAATCCGGCTAAGAAAACAATAAAGAATAAGGCCGGGCAACTTCAGCTTTTAATTCATCAATACCAAAGCTCCGGCTTTTACGGATAAATTCCCTTCCTTCAAAATAAATAATGATGGTTGGCACACTGAATATATGGTTCTGAGCCGCAATCTCAGGCAAGGCATTGGTTTCGACATAACAAAGCTTAATTTTTGGAAAAGTACTGCTAAAAAGATATCCAACCTTTGGCTTAAGTACTTTACAAACGTTACATTCGGTTGTAGAAAAATAAGCAAGTACAGCTTCGTTCTCTTTTACAAAAGCATTAAATTCATCTATATTCTGAAAAACAGTAAACATCAGTATTGTCCGGTTGATAATAAAACCAATGTACAGGCTTCTTCAACAAAGATACCTGTATCAATTAACTTTTTCTCCAATTCTGGATTTTCGGTTCCTGGATTAAAAATAACACGTCTGGGATTAATATTCATAATATAATCAGAATAAACTGCCTGATTCCCGGGACCAACATAAAGTGTTATTGTATCAATATCGTGAAAATGAATTTTTTCATTTGATATTTCCACATCGGAAACTTTACCTTCGCGCAAACCAATGGCTACCACATCGTGGCCGTTTTTTCGCAATGCATTGACAGCAAGGTACGAATATCGCGACGGATTTGTGCTTGCTCCGATTACCAGCGTTTTTTTATTAATCATTGATAAATTCTGCTTTCTCGATCAAAGCTACTGCATGAGCCGAAATTCCTTCCCCACTTCCTACAAAACCCAGCTTTTCAGTAGTCGTAGCTTTAACCGATACCTGATTGATTTCCACACCCATTCCGGCAGCCAGTTTATTTTTCATTTCCGGGATAAAATCCATCAGTTTAGGTTTCTGTATACAAACCGTAACATCTGCATTCCCGATTATAAATCCTTCCGCACGAATTAACTGAACAGTTTTTTCGAGTAAAATAAGGCTGCTGATGTTTTTAAATTCTTCAGAGTTATCGGGGAAATAATAACCGATGTCGCGTAATCCTGCTGCACCAAGTAGGGCATCGCATAAAGCATGTATTAAAACATCACCGTCGGAATGTGCAACTGTACCTTTTTCAAACGGGATCAGGATGCCCCCAAGCCATAATTCTTCACCTTCGGCAAGGCGATGAACATCATACCCGTAGCCGATCCTGAAATTCATATTTAACGGTGCTGGCGGCCAAAGGCCTCTACATCAAATGACAGTGAAAAACGGAGCGTATTCTCCAACGGATGGTTTCTTACCGTTGGTAGCAAATACGAAAAATCGAGTGCAAAAACATTTAGCCGCAAACCTGCACCAAAAGTCATGAATTTACGGTTCCCTTTGTTCACATTTTCATAAAAATAACCGGCTCTTAAAGCAAACTGTTTATTATACCAGTATTCAACACCTGCCGAAAAATTGATCTCCTGCAATTCCTCAGACAATCCACCGGGAGCATCTCCAAATGACTTAAAAATACCAGCAATAGGAGATATATCTGAATTTATACCATAAGGATTTATTACATCGCCACCAGCTCCCTGTAGATGTGTTGTGTCATTTGGCGTTGGAACTAATAGTTTATTTAAATCAACTGCGAATGCAATAGTATTATAGTCATCCAGTTCAGTCATATAGTTTACACCCAGCTTTAAATTTGTTGGAATAAAATCTTTTACTTCACCATCGGTATAGGAAATTTTCGCTCCAATGTTTGAAATATTGATCCCGGCAGAAAAAATATTGTCTTTTCTTCCGGCCCTGAATTCGTTATAATAATAGAATGCAACATCAGCAGCATAAGAGTTTCCTGCATGTGATTCAACTCCGTTTATTAACTGCCCTCCGGTAAGGTCGGAACGAATATACCGCAATGCAACCGCACCCGAAAAATATTCTGAAAGCAACATTGTGTATGCAACATCAATAGCAAATTCATTGGGAGTTTGCTGCCCCATATATTCACCCTGATTATCGGTAAAGATAATATCCCCCAGTGAAAAATACCTCAACGAAGAACTCACTGTTTGTTGTTCATCAATTTTTTTGTAACCAACCAGATAGGCAAGGTTAATATCGTTAACAAGCGCTCTTAACCATGGACTGTAGGAAACCCCTACACCCATGTCACTTTCAATAAAAGCATATTTTGCCGGATTCCAGTGTTGTGAATTTACATCAGGTGTTGTTGCCACACCGGCATCACCCATACCTCCTGCCCTCGAATCGGGAGTGATCGAAAGGAAAGGAACAGCCGTGGAAATTACGTTGGCTCCTGAAAGAGTCGATTGTGCATTAACATTTTCTACGAGTGTGCCGCAAAATATTATTATTAAAACAAGTTTAAAAATCTTTACCATAACATTGTTTATTGTGAAAGTGCAAATATATAATTAATGTTTTATTTACCATTTAATTAGAAAAGAGAACGTGTCTTCCCATAAAAAAGTATCCCAATCAGTTAAGATTTATCTTACAATATTCATTTTTCCTGATTTCCATGCTACCGAACCATCAGATGATTTAATTGAAATCCTGTAAACATATATTCCTGATCTGACCGGTATTTCAGCGTCGGCAACATCCCATCTGATTGGATTACTGACAATACCTCCCGATGTTATAACAGTTTTAAAAGAATGAATAATCCTGCCTCCGGTATCAAATATTTCAACCATCCCATCAAAAGATGCATCGGGCTGGTTATGCTCAAAAGTGAAATATGTGAATTCAGTAACCGGATTCGGATAATTTCC
>JAFGGF010000450.1 GCA_016930735.1 Prolixibacteraceae bacterium | reverse complement strand
TAATGTCCGATTTTGGATTAAGTATTCGATGTATTAAAGATCAGTAAAATATTTTTATATTATTCTGAAAATACTCCAATTTTAATCTCTCCCGTAAAAAACACCAAGGTGATTGAATCTGAGATTTATCTAAACAAAAAAGTGTAAACTCTAATGTATTTCATGTTAGGAAATATTTATAAACTTTCCTATTTTTATAACCTGTACAAGAATTGTTAATTATGAGCGGGACAAGCCTGGCAATTAAAATCGGGACACTGGTAATCGGGGCAGGGATATTCCTCGTAATGTTAAAGAAAATAAAGGGGCTTAAAAAATTCGGATGGGCAAGCCTTTTTTATATACTGGTGATTTCAATGCTGCTTGCATTGCCGACTTTTTTACTTTTCTTTAACCAGGAAATAAGCGAAATTTCATTACTTTTTATAGCACAATCGATAATAATTATATTGGGCGTTTTACATGTCGTGCTGGCACAAAAGTTATTGCCTTTTTACAGTACGCAGGTTTTCGGGATGCAAATAGTCTTTATCATTTGTACATTACTTTTTGCCTATTTTTTCACGAACCTTTCATTTACTTTTTTTGTTGAATCCTCCGCTGAGTTTGTGTGGATTCTGTCGTTGTTGTGGTTTCTGATACCTGTATTGTTAAACCAGACAGTAACCAAACTTCTTGAAGTCCCTCACAAAGAATTTAAAAAATGGCAGTATCCGGTGGGCAGTGCTTATGATGACCCAACCGATGAAGAAATGGAAAATCCGGTGGTTATCAGTTTCGTTTTTAAAAAAGATAGTGAGGATAGCGATTTAACAACATTCAGGGCAAAAGCTCCGGTTGGCATGTCGCTGGGGAAACTTTTTTATTTTTTTATTAACGATTATAACAGCAGGCACCCTGAAGGTTTAATTACATACAAAGATGAAAACAATGAGCCTGGAAAATGGGTGTTCTTCAAGGTAAAAAGCAAGTTGTTCCGTTTAAAGGAAGCACTTGACCCTGATGAGTCGATTTATAACAGTAATATTAAAGAAAACGATGTATTAATTTGTAAAAGGACCGGTATTAACCAACAATAGAAAAAATGAAACCATTGAATAAAAAAGAACGGAATAAAGCCTGGTTCAGAGTTGTGGGGCTATTCCTGATTTGTTTTGTAATTTCCCTTATATTGGGATTTACAACTATGAATGTTAAAAAGATAACGGATTATAAAACTGCAGGAGAACTTGAGAAATTAAAAAGCCACCTTAAATTCCAGGAGGAAGTTTTTGCGCCTAATGTGGGCGATATTACTGAAAAACTTTCCAATATACCGAATTATAAGGAAGAAGGTTTAAACCTGAACACTTTTAACAACGACATCGGCGTACTGATCAGCAATACTAAAAACCAGGCGGTTCAGGATGATTCATGGGAATCGAAAATGTATAACGATGTTATGCAGGCAATGTCCGACCTTCAGGTAGCATACAACGAACAGATAAACCTTGCCGGAAGAGTGGATGATTCCAATAGCCTCGATCAAAAACTTCAACAGTGTGAAAGGGAAAGAGACCGATTGCAAAACCAGGTCAATATGCTTTCAGGTAGTGGCGGCGGAAGCTCCAATTGTGAGCAGTGCCTGAAAGACCTGAAAGAAGCCCGTACCGAATTAACGCTTGTTAAAAATGAAAATAAAGCTTTAAAAAGCGAAATCGATAAAATCAGGAAATAGTAATCAATTCAGCATACCAAACGGATCGGTTTTAATTAAAATTGCTTTGTACTTATTTTTTGCCCTTTCTGTGCCAACTATTGCATAGCCTCCGTCGTTTGTCTGAATTAAATCCATTACAAACTGGTCGTTGGGTAAATTTATTTCATGGTATTTTAGTAGTTCCTTTCCGGTTTTATCTATCCAGTAAAGCCCGATATTATAATTAACTCCGTTGAAACCCTGGCTGGCAATCACATAACCATCATTATTTTTTATCATCGAAGGCCTGTAACCAAAAATATCTTCCTTTTTTATTGAACAGGGCAATATTGTTGAGCAATCGGTGGGACCGCCATCTTTATCAACAAGCATAAAGTTCATTTCATATAAATTCGAATTCTCAATATTCTGGTCGGAGCTTAAAATTGCAAATCCACCTTGATGCGAAACCTCAATATTCCATCCTATATAATTTATATCGGATGCAACCAAATGCAATTCACCATGTTGTTTCCGGTCGATTTTACCAAGGAAGAGGCAAAATGGCTCATCTTTTTCTTCCTGGTAATACCCGGTTAAGGCATATCCTCCATCGTCAAGAGGAATTATATCATTAGCTACTTTTGTCCCGATATACTTGAAAGTACGGTCAATAATGGGGACTATATGCCCCGTTTTATTCAGTTTTTCAAATAAAATATCAATTGGGTACTTGTCGCCGATTGTGTTGGCAATAATTCCGAGTTCGTCGGTAATACTGTAAGCAAAACGTGGTGTCCCTCCATTAATTTTGAAATTCTTTTTATCGTTAAAAACGACAGTATCGTTTAAATCCAGTTTTTCTCCTAAATTTTGAACCAGAATTTGTCTGGTCGGTTTAATACCTAACAACCTCAAACCATTGTTTGCCGGGTTGGCTGAAATATCATATGCCTGGTAGTCTATGGTCTTTTCACCTGACTTGTTGCCTGAAACATCAAATTTTATTATAGCTGATCCTTTTCCGGGGCTACCTGCAACAGTTACAATTTCATCTGACGGAAGTTGTACAAGCGAATAGGCTGCTTCGTAATTTCCCAAAGATCCCTCATTTTTTACGAATGTGTTATAATTGCTTTTCAGGATTATTTTCTTCGAGAGTTTGTTCATTTCCCCGGTTTGGGTATTTACAGCTTCAAGGGAAATTTCATATTCACCCGGTAAACTGTATAGATGAGAAGGATTTTTTTCAGATGATTTATTTAATTCGGAATCATAATCCCCGAAATTCCAGTTGTATGAGTCAGCATTTGTCGATAAATTATTAAAAGTCAGTTCTGCCGGGGCGAATCTTCCT
>JAFGGF010000449.1 GCA_016930735.1 Prolixibacteraceae bacterium | reverse complement strand
GATATATTCTTTTTCCACTTTATTTCTGAAAGAAGGAGCTTTGTTGTAAGCTACCCTCACTTGCTCTACAATCCTGTAATTCCCTTCCGAATCAAAAAGTTGTTGTAAGGAAACATACTTGTTTGAAGAACCCAACAAAGTGGCAATTTCTTCATTTGCTACCTTTACAATGGGTAAAGTTTCCCATATTTCCGGCCATGTCATCATGCTTAGGAAAACTTTATCGGTTGATCGGCCATACAAACCGGATTTACGGCTTACCTTACGGATCAAATCGCTCGACAATGTTGATAAAGGTTCAACTCTTCCATCGTGCCCTTGTACCCAGATCTCTCCAAATTTATCGGCGACTTCATCATTAATTTCAGGTATTGAAGCAGCAATTCCATTTTGAGCATGGACATTTAATCCCAATCCGACAAGAAAAATAAATACAACAACTTTTAAAGCGTTACTATTTTTAAGCAGCCGAATTACCGAATAGAAATATGACTTCCGACTTAACATGGTAAGGATAAAACCTAAAATCATTAGAAAATAACCAAGGTAAGTGATATTGGTTCCCCAAAAATCGTGGTTTACAGAAAGGACGGTTCCCAGTTCATCACGATCGTATGACGATTGGAAAAATTTAAATCCACCGTGAGTTAAAGTATTATTCATAAAAATCCGGATATCTTCCCTTTCACCTGTTTTAAAATCATGAAGTTCTACTTCAGAAGCATATGAAGATGGTGACTCGGAGCCGGGGTATTTTTCCAGTTGAAAGTCTTTTAAGTACAATTCAAACGGAAGTTTTTTAGCGATTGCCCCGTAAGCAAGTTTTAGTTCGCCATCGGCCAACGGAACACGAACAGTATCGCCAACCACTCCTGATTTACCAAAAACAGTTACATTCTGTTCCCTTACTCCATCTGAAATTTTTAGAATTACAGCATCTTCACCTGTTTCAACCTGACTTTTTGTTGCGGTAAAGGAAGCACGTGGATAAAAATTCCGAACCAGAAAAGTAAAATTTTCAACACTGTATAAAAACATGGTTTTTACAGCAATTGTGTCTCCGGCAGGCAAATCAACAGTTTCCTGTGTAGCCATAGTTGTTTCACCGACCATCGAATTTGAAACAAAAAACAGGCTGTTTCCATCCTGAAAAAATTGGATCAAACCATTAAATTGGTTTTCAAAAACTGCTGAGAATCCCATATAGTCAATCCATTCTCCTTTGGCAAGAATCAGCGATTGCATCCCCTGCCCTCCGGGTACAGCAAATACAAAATCGATAACAGGTTGGCCATTTTCATTGGAAACAGCTTTTCGTTCGGCATTTTCAATAAAACCAACAGATTTAACTTTAAAAGATCCGTTTCCGCTGTTAAATTTTGCAGAAAACTGAATAGGTGTAAATTCCGAAAAAATCACTTTTTTCTCAACTCCCTTCCTGTTGTATTCAGCATAAAAATAATCGTCGGTTGAAAGAATTTCGTTTGAGGCAGTATTTTCACGAATATGCATTACTCCTTCATAACTGATATACCGTGTAATGCCTCCTCCAAGTAAAATAAGTAAAAAGGAAATATGGAAAATTCCCAGAGTAAGTTTCTGCCGATAATATAACCGATATCTGAAAATATTATTCAGTAAATTTATGGCAAACAGTGCCCACAATAATTCAAACCACCACGATCGGTAAACAATTGCTCGTGCAGCAGGTGTGCCATAACTGCTTTCGATAAAAGTTGCAATAGCCATTGAAAATGCAATTGCCAGAAATAAAAACGACATGAAAGGGAGTGAAGTTATAAAGGAATAAAAACGTTTCATCTTATATTAGAATTTCTTTCTCTGCGAGCCTTCGTGCATTCTTTGTGAAACTTTGTGTTATTTACTTTTTCATTTCACAGAGTTACGCAAAGTAGCACAGAGTTGCACAAAGAATAATTTTAGCAAATTTGTATTAAATTAAATCAAACAAAAAATGCCCGGAACAAAACCGGACATTTCTTCAACGTCAAATGCTATATTTTTGTTTATCAGAGAAAGGAAATCCTTTCTCTGTCAATTACACAAGATTTTAAAAATTCAAATTTTTCACCCGTAAAGCAACCTTAACACCCACTCAACCAGTCTATTCAAAAAAAAAAAAACGATTGAAAAACTTGGAAACTAATTCGAAATACAATAATTTTAATTCATTAAATCCCCTGCATTATTAAAAACTGCAGGCCACCAAAGCAAATTTAAAATGAATTCTGCATATTACAAATACCAAACAAAGTTAATGTAAACGCCTCCCCGTTATTCCCCGCACGGGGAGGCAGAAGGTATTCGCTTGCAACGAGGGGAACCCTTATCATTTTAAAATTAAACAAAAAACTTAATCTTAATTAATTTACCTTTAAATATTTCAAATGGGTAAGAATAAATAATGTGACAATAAGTTTTACTGTTTGATTTATAAACGTTCCTTTAATCATTCTGATACTATTGATTGTATGTCATTTAATTTTTCAAAACATCAAATCCAATTAATAAAATGAAACTGTTTTTTTTAAAACTGACTTCTATTATCCTGTTGCTAATAATTATTGTAGCAGGTTGTGAAAAAGATGAACCCTTGGAAACCGATCCAGCAAAAATAATCCTTGGGAAATGGGAGATGATTAAAATAGGTAATTACCCTAAAATGGAATCTATTATAAATCCTTCCGGATTTAAAGAATATCTACCAGATAGCATTCTTAAAATCTATGAATACAAATCTGGTAATTATACAATTAGAAAATACTGGATTGATTCAATTTTACATGAAGGAGTATTATCACAAGGTGAAATTGATTTTACGATGACATATACTTTTTATTTTCCTGATTATAATACACTTGAAATAGAATCATACAATATGCCTTCTATTTTTAATAATGAAGTTTATAAACGAATAAAATAAATGAAAATGAAAAAAATATTTTTACTTACTATTTTTACTTATTCTGTTTTATTTTTAATAGGACAGGATAACAAAGTTGTTATTCAAAAGAATGACAATGGGCTAGTAGAATATGTTAGATTCACGCCCTCTTATCAATCTTCGATTTCAGAACATGCTAATATCCAAGAAACTGTTTCTGAATTTTTTAGAAAATTCCTTTATCCAAATTCTTTTACTACTTTTATTATTCAACCACAAAAACAAAGAGACAAAGACTTTATACATGAACATTACAATCAATATTATAAAGGGATAAAGGTTGATGGTGCTGGTTATAATTTTCATTTTAAAAAGGGTAAATTATATCTAGCACATGGAAACTACATTCAAATTGAAGAATTAAATATAGAGGCACAATTAACATCAAACGAAGCAAAACAATATTTTACAAGATTTAAAGGAATTCCTGAAAAAGAAGTTTCCGACTTTAAAACTGAATTGATAATTAAAGAAATTTCTAATTCAAATTATTCAAGATCAGTAAGATTAGTATATCAAGTTAGTATAACCTCTGGGCATTTCAATAACAATGAGATAGGATATATTGATGCTATCTCTGGTGAGATATTGTTAACCGAACCAAATATGACAGATTATTTTGCAACTGGAACTTTTGAAACCAGGTATTATGGAACCAAACAGGCTAGAACTCAGTATTATAACAGCACGTATAACTTGTGCGATTCGAGTCGCGGTGCTGTGATTCATACCTGGAATTTAGATGGAAGTACCGACATTGAAAATGATGCAGAAGAATTGGAGGATAGTAATAATATATGGACTGCTCAAGAATATCATTCAAACGAAGATGATATGGGTCTTGATATTCACTGGGCCCTTCAAGAAATATACGATTATTTTTATAATGAATGGGATGAAATAAGCAGTTTTGATGATAATGATCATGATATAGAAGCTTTTTTTCATTATGGCGAACAAGATAATGCAAAGTGGCTAATGGCAGATGATGTATTAGTTTTTGGCGATGGAAATACTTTTTTTACTCCTGTTGCGTGTATTGATGCTGTTGCACATGAATATGGTCATGGTATTACAGATTTTCAAATTGGTTGGGCATATAGTGGAGATTTACAGATTTTCCATGAAGGATTAAGTGATATATGGGGTATTATTTTAGAATATAGAATCTCTCCTAATTCCATTTGGAAAATTGGAGAGCAAGTAGTAATTAATTATGATTGTTTAAGAAATATACAAGATCCAGATAATCCATATGCTTATGTTGAACTGGCAGATACATATTTAAACAGTACGTATAATTCTGGTGATCAATATACAAAAGCAGGTGTTTTTTTACGGTGGTTTTATCTTTTGGTTAACGGTGGTTCTGGTACAAACGACAACGATAATGATTATACTGTTTATGGTATTGGAATGGATGCAGCAGAAGAGCTGGTAGTAAAAGCTGTGTTTAATAATTATTTAGATAATCAAAGTACATATCCCGGTATTAGGGCACAATTTGTTGATGCCGCTGAAGATGAAGTTTTTGCTGAAAATTCTTTTCAAGCGTTACAAGTAGCAAATGCATGGTATGCTGTTGGAGTTGGAAGTGATCCGGGGCAGGTAACTCTTTCCGGGAATAATTATATTTGTAATTCAGGTACGGTTATTACTGCAAATAATTCAACTGCAGGCTCAACTATTAGTTGGACATGCAGCAATAATTTAGAAGTTTATAGTGGTGGAAGTACATCAACCCCAACATTTAAACCGAAATATACATCCTCTGAAGGAGATGGTTGGGTACAAGTTAACTACACAAGTAATGGGGTTACTACGGCTGGCCCTAAAATGAATGTTGGAGTTAATCAACCTTATAGTGGTGATGTTTATTTAGATTTATATACTTCCGGAGGTTCACCTGCATCCTATATGTGCCCTGATACTTATTACCATATTTATCTTGTTAATGATGGTGGCTGTTCTCTTTCTGATTATTCCTGGTCTATTCCCGCAGGTTGGGATTCCATGTACCAATATAATAATATGATATCGGTTTATACAAATTCTTACCCAGGAGGAATGGTTGAGGTCTATGCTAATACAAGTTGTGGTGTAAACAGAAAAATACTAATTGATTACCTTGGAAGTGGTTATTGTGGTGGTTATTATTCCTTGAGTTTTACGCCAAATCCTACAAGCTTAGAAACAACAGTATTAATTGAACCAACTTCTGAAGATATTAAATTTGATATTAATGAAGAATGGGAACTGGAAATTTATTCTGAAACACAGGTATTAAAAGAGAAAAAAGTAAAACTTAAAGGCAATGAGGTCAGAATACAAACACAAGGATGGAAAGATGGAGTTTATTTTGTGCGTGTTAAATATAAAGATGAAATTATAACAGGAAAACTAGTTGTAAAATAAGTTCTTTTCACTATTCATCAGATGACTTAAAGTCATCTGATGAATAGTGCTTTCTTAAGGTAAAAACGATAAAGCTTTCTCGATAGCAGCCGGTATTCCATTCACATCTTTCCCACCGGCAGTGGCATAAAACGGTTGACCACCGCCTCCGCCGTTAATTTCTTTTCCGGCTTCGCGTACTATCTGACCGGCATTCAGTCCCTTTTCAGCAACAAGGTTTTCAGAGATCATTACCGAAAGCATCGGTTTCCCATCAATATTTGCTCCGAACACAAGAAACAGGTTTTCAACTTCATTTTTTAACTGGAAAGAGAGGTCTTTCAACATTCCGGCATTATCTATTTCCACCTCATCGGAAATAATATTTACACCTTTTTCAACAAGGATACGGCTTTTCAGATTTTCTTTCAGAACCTTCAGGCTTTCTCTTGAGAATGTTTCAATCTTTCTGGATAATTCGGAATTTTCCTGTAACAATGAATGGACACCACTCAATATATCTTTTGAACCTTTTACAATTTCACGGATATTTTTTAAGGTTTTTATCTGCTCATTCACAAAATTCTCGGCATGAGAACCTGTAATTGCTTCAATCCTGCGAATTCCGGCAGCAATTGCACCTTCCGAAACGATTTTAAATAACCCGATCTGACCGGTTGCCCTCACATGAGTTCCACCACATAATTCCACCGATTCTCCGAATTTAATCACCCGAACCTCATCACCGTATTTTTCGCCAAATAACGACATGGCACCCATGGCTTTGGCCTCGTCCATCGGGACTGAGCGCTTTTCGTCTAATGGTGAATTTAACCTGATCTTTTCGTTCACCAAAGCTTCCACTTTTTCAATTTCCTCATCGTTCATTTTCTGAAAATGTGAAAAATCGAAACGAAGGTGGTCGGGATTTACCAGCGAACCTTTTTGTTCAACATGCTTTCCTAAAACTTCACGCAAAGCATGGTGCAGCAAATGGGTTGCTGTATGATTATTGGCCGTATTTATCCTTTTTGAATTATTCACAACAGCAACAAAATCGGCAGTCGGGTCTTTCGGTAATTTCTCCACAAAATGCACAATCAGATTGTTTTCTTTTTGTGTATCGATAATATAAGTTTTTTCATTATTTATTACGATATAACCTGTATCGCCAACCTGCCCTCCCGATTCACCGTAAAACGGAGTCCGGTCGAATACCAGTTGATAAAGTGTTTTATTCTTTTGTGTCACTTTCCTGTAACGGGAAATCCGGATATCAGTTTCCATAAAATCGTATCCCACAAATTCGGTTTCATCAATTTCCCTGATCTCCACCCAATCGTCGGTTTCTATAACAGCAGCATTCCTGGCCCTGTTTTTTTGTTTCTCCATTTCCACCTGAAACCCTTTAACATCGATTCCCAGTCCATTTTCACGCGCAATCAGTTCTGTTAAATCCAGCGGGAATCCAAAAGTATCATATAACTCGAATGCATCTTTCCCGTCAATCTGTTTCAAATTTTCAAAAGCAGCTTTTTTTACCAGATCATCCATTAACCTGATACCGGTTGCAAGCGTACGAAGGAATGATTCTTCTTCTTCTTTGATTACTTTTTCAATTAAAAGTTGTTGTGCACCCAGCTCAGGAAAAGCGTCACCCAGGTTATTTTTCAGTTCATTAACCAGTTTAAAGATAAATGCTTCACGGAAACCGAGGAAAGTATAACCATAACGGACAGCACGCCTTAAAATCCTGCGGATCACATATCCGGCCTTGTTATTCGAGGGAAGCTGCCCGTCGGCAATTGCAAAAGAAACAGCCCGAAGGTGGTCGGCAACAACACGCATGGCAATGTCAACTTTTTCATCATCGCCATATTTTTTATCGCATAAATCGCCAAGGACTTTAATAATATCCTGAAACACGTCGGTATCGTAATTCGATTTTTTACCCTGAAGTACCATACAAAGCCGTTCGAAACCCATCCCGGTATCGACATGTTTTGCAGGAAGCTCAAGAAGGCTGCCATCGGCTTTGCGATTGTACTGGATAAAAACCAGGTTCCAGATTTCAATAACCTGCGGGTGGTCTTTATTTACCAAATCGCGACCCGGAATTTTTTTTCTTTCCGAATCTTCCCTGATATCAATGTGGATTTCGGAGCAGGGACCACAGGGACCGGTGTCGCCCATTTCCCAGAAATTGTCTTTTTTACTTCCATTTAAAATTCTGTCTGAAGGTAAATGTTGAGCCCAAAATTCTGCAGCTTCATTGTCGCGTTCCAGATTTTCATCTTTATACCCCTCAAAAACCGTTGCATACAAACGGTCAGCGTCAATACCCAAACGGTCAACCAGAAGTTCCCATGCCCAGTTAATTGCTTCTTTTTTAAAATAATCGCCAAACGACCAGTTTCCCAGCATCTCGAACATGGTATGGTGATAGGTATCGTGCCCCACTTCTTCAAGGTCGTTATGTTTCCCGGAAACACGAAGGCATTTCTGAGTGTCGGCAACCCTGTCCCACTTTGCAGGTTCATTCCCTAAAAACCAATCTTTGAACTGGTTCATTCCCGCATTGGTAAACATTAAAGTAGGGTCATTTTTCACAACCATGGGAGCAGAACTTACAATCTGATGTTGTTTCTCTTTAAAAAAATCAAGGAACGCATTTCTGATTTCTTTCGAGCTCTTCATATCTTAAAAATATTTATCCTAATTGTGTTAAAAAAATTTAACTCTTGTATATAAATAAGTATTATATTGCATTAAAAATTTATTTTT
>JAFGGF010000448.1 GCA_016930735.1 Prolixibacteraceae bacterium | reverse complement strand
GACGGAGTAATTGATGAAGCCTTGTGCTACCTAGATATAGATGAAAAAAGCTTTCAGGAAAAATATGGCAGTTTTGTGATAAATGTCGATAAGCGTTATGCATTCATAACACCCGAATATGTTTTATTAACACCGGAAACAAACTGGTATCCAAGGCCAGGAGTTACTTTCAGTACCGATGATGTTAGCTGGAACAAATCGTATTTTATAGATTTTTCACTTGAAGTTAAAACAGCACCGCATTTAAAAGCTGTTTCTCAGGGAGAAATAAAAGAAATTTCAGCAGGGAATTTTAAATTTGAAAACGAATATCCGCTGAAGCAGATTTCGCTGGCAATTGGTGATTATGAGCAACGTAAATTGGAAGGAAACGGAGTTGAATTCGGACTCTGGTATATTAAGGGGAATGATTATTTCACAGAATTCTTTGAAGAAATAAATGATACTATTCCACGGATTATAAGTGAAAGGTTTGGAGATTTTGAACGCGAATATAATTTACAGTATTCATCGAAAAGATTGTCGCTTGTTGAAGTACCGGCACAATTGAAAAGTTATGAAAGGATCTGGACATCGGGGCAGGAACTGGTGCAGCCTGAACAGGTTCTGGTTCCCGAAAAGGCATTTATGATACGTGATGCCGATTTTAACAATAGCCTTAAAAGGCAACAACGATATGCACAACGTGGCAGGGATATGGGTTTGTCTCCCCAGGAACAGAAAGCTATGGTTTTAACTAACTTCCTGGGTAATTTTACCAGGGAACAGGGGCGCCCCAACTTCCGGATGTCGGGAGGAAATATGAATGTCAGTGAAACAGCCAGCCCATATTTTATATTTCCGGTCCTGTATAAATTTCAAAATAATATAGTTTCTGATAAATGGCCGATAACCAACCGGATTTTTGAAGCTTACCTGAAAAGCCAGTCGGAGGACATGGGCTCCATGTTTATGAGGAATATGGCCGGGATGAGTGAAGATGAATTAGCCAACATTGCTCTTCAGGACAGTTCATTTGCAGAAATTGTAGCCAATCCGAAAGAGAAAAAAATTATTGATAACGTTATTAAACTGAAAGGTGATGTTTTGTTTTCAATGATTCAGTGGCGCGCAGGCGAAGAAGAATTTGCTGATTTTTTGGAAGAACTGCTGAATAATTCGAAGTTCAGAAATATAAACTTTGAGGATTTTGACCAGGATATTAAAGAAAAATTTGGCATCGAACTTTCCCCGATGATGGAAGACTGGTTTAACATGAAAAAATTGCCTGGCTATATTTTTTCACCGGTTAAGGCTGTGAAAGTTAAAACTTCCGATATGATAAAAACCAAAATAACCTTTTCGGTCACCAACTTTTCTGAAACAGATGGAATAGTAAAGGTAACTTTCCGTTTAGGTGGTTTTGGAGGCAGGGGTTTCGGCCCTCCGGGAATGGGAGGAGGTGATGATAACTCGGTGAATGAGTTGATTTTCCTTGAGCCAAAACAAACAAAGGAAGTAAATTACCTGTTGGATTCCGACCCAAGAATGATCAGCATTAATACAATGACTTCACAAAATATCCCCCAGGTGTTAACCGATGGATTCAGGGATATTGAAGAAGATTTAAAGGCAGAAGCAACGGAGGGTGAACGGATTCTGGATAAACCGGTAACTGTTGCTTTGCCAAATGAAACCATTGTTGACAATGAAGATCCTGAATTTGAAGTTACAACGCAGGATGATAAAAGCCTGTTGCAGAAATGGTTATTGAAAACCAACACCAGTTCAAGGCGGTATTCAGGGTACAATAGCTTTAATCCTCCATCAAATTGGACACTGACAACCAATACTGAATTTTTTGGAGAATACATCCGTTCGGGATACTATATAAAATCTGGCGATGGGTCATTAAGGGCAAAATGGAATGTTCCGATTACCGAGCCGGGCTATTACGATGTATATTATCATTTATACAAATCGCGTGACTTCCGTCGTGGAGGGGGAGGTCCCGGCGGCCCGGGTGGTCCGGGAGGAGGAAACAACCAGAACGGAGAATATAATTTTATCATTCATCACGACGATGGAGCCGAAGATGTTACACTTGAATATAATTCTGCCGATGACGGTTGGAACCATTTGGGTTCATATTATTTCTCTCCTGATACGGCATTAATTGAACTAACAAATAAATCAGAACTAAGGACCATTAATGCAGATGCAGTTAAATTAGTCAAGCTTTAAAATACAATTATCACAATGAAAATGAATAACAGGAAAAATCTGAAAACTTATGGTAAATTAATCGCAATATTGATTTTTACCATGGCAACTTCGGGGCTTTTGGCACAGGAAGTTCTAACAATTGAAAAAGCATTGCAATATGCCGAATCAGGGAGCCCTGATCTGAAGCGTACATTATTGAACCGTGAAAGGTATCAAAAATCACTTGAAGCCCAGAGAGCTGCACTAAAATCACAGTTCAGCCTCGATGTTACACCAATTGAATATTCCAATACCCGTAGGTTCGACCAGCGTGTATCGGAATGGTATACCAACGAGTCATTATCTCCTAATGCAACCTTCAGGATTCAGCAACCGATCCTTCCAACCGATGGTACAATTTCTTTGATCAACAAGTTTGGGTGGCAAAACAGTAATTCTGAGACTACTGCAGGTTTAACCGAAAGTAAAATTTTTTCAAATAATCTTTACCTGATGCTTAGCCAGCCGATATTTACTTATAACAGGACTAAAGTTGAATTAAAGCAACTGGAGTTAAACCTTGAGAATGCTGATATCAGCTATGCCATGCAAAGGTTAAACCTTGAAAGAACAGTGACCCAGTATTTTTACAATGTTTACCTTGCTCAGGAAAATTTGAGTATTGCCCGCTCGGAGCTTGAAAATACCCAGAAAAGTCATGATATCATAAAAAATAAGGTTGATGCCGGACTTGCAGCAAAAGAAGAATTATATCAGGCAGAATTAAACCTGGCAACTTCAGAATCATCGTTTCAAAACAGCGAAGTAAGCCTTGAGAATGCAAAGGACCAGTTAAAGTTATATCTGGGAATGGATTTATATAGCAATGTAACCGTCCTGGCTGATATTTCATCAAGGGCGATTGATGTAAATCTTGATGTGGCCATCGAAAATGGTTTAAATTCAAGGATGGAGCTCAGGCAACGTGAAATTGATATTGAAAACGGAATGTTCAGCATGTTACAGGTGAAGGCTCAAAATGAATTTGTGGGCGATGTAAACCTGTCGTTTGGTATTACCGGTGACAATGAAAAACTGAATAATATTTTTGATAATATTACCAAAAATCCCCAGGTTTCAGTTTCATTCAGCATACCACTTTGGGACTGGGGTGAAAAGAAAGCAAGGATAGCTTCGCAGGAAGCTACCAACAAAACATATGAATTAAGCCTTGATGAAGAAAAGAGGGGGATTATTATTGATATAAGGCAAACCGTCAGGAACCTGCAAAACCAGTTAAAACAGATTGAAATTGCACAACAAAATCAGACAAATGCACAATTAACCTACGATATCAATCTTGAAAGATATGAAAACGGTGACCTTACAGGTATGGATTTAAACCTTTATCAGGTGCAGCTGTCTCAGTCAAAAGTATCGCTGGCAGAAGCAAGGATCAATTACAAACTTGAATTACTTAACCTGAAAATTCAGTCGTTATACGATTTTGAAAAGAAGGAGCCAATTATACCATCTGAATTATATTTAAATGATAAATAAGAAACCAGGAAAAAATACGGATATGAAAAATATTAAAATCTTTTTGCTAATTGGAATTGTTGCCGGTTTTGTGGCATGTAACAACCAAACCCAGAATGAAGAAGCCGACCTCGCAGTGCCGGTAACGGTTGAAGATATTAAACCTCAGTCAATACAGCAATTAATAAATACCACAGGTACTGTTAAGGCAACATATGAAACCGAAATAAGCTCAGAAATGTCGGGAAACTACCAGTTAAAAACAAATCCTAATACCGGGAAACCTTTTAAACTGGGCGACAGGGTAACAAAAGGGCAGGTTATTGTCCATTTCGAAGATGAAGAATATTTAAATAACTTAAACCTTGAAGCCAAAAAACTGGACCTGGAAATTTCGGATAATGACTACAATAAACAAAGTTCATTATTTGAAAAAGGCGGTGTAACCGAAAGTGAACTGAGGTCGGCTGAAGTTGCAAAAATAAATTCAAAAAATTCATACGAATCTGCAATGATCAGTTTGTCGAAAATGGATGTTGTTGCCCCTTTTTCAGGGATAATTGTCGACCTTCCTTATTATACTCCCGGATCAAAGGTAGCAAGCGGAACTCCTATGTTTACCTTAATGAACTATGATAAAATGTATATGGAAATAAACCTTCCTGAAAAATACATTTCAGATGTAACCCTGGGGCAAAAAACAATGATTACCAACTACACTATTGAAGAAGATACTCTTTACGGGCAGGTTAGTGAACTCTCGCCGGCAATCAGCTCTGAAACCCGTACATTTACAGGCAAGCTTCAAATTGATAATCCCAATCTGAAACTCAGGCCGGGTATGTTTGTAAAAGCCGAT
>JAFGGF010000092.1 GCA_016930735.1 Prolixibacteraceae bacterium | reverse complement strand
CTGCTGGAACTGACTGATAAACAAAACCGGAATGTCCAGAGCCTGGTGCTTTGCCCCACTCGTGAACTTTGTTTGCAGATTACTTCCGATTTTGAAAAATTTATGGCTTTTTCGCCCGGTTTTAACGTAGTTGCAGTTTACGGAGGAGCCAGTATTGAAACTCAGATAAGAGCAATAAAAAAAGGTGCCCACTTTGTGGTTGGCACACCGGGCAGAACCCTCGACCTGATCAAAAGGAAAGCACTAAAAGTTGACAATATTAAATGGCTGGTGCTTGATGAGGCCGATGAAATGCTGAACATGGGTTTTAAAGAAGACCTGGATGCAATCCTGGAAGGAACACCAAAAGAAAAAAGGACTTTCCTTTTTTCGGCAACAATGCCAAATGAAATAGCAGACATTGCTAAAAATTACATGTCGGTTTCTGAAAAGATAACAATAGGAAAACAGAATGCCGGAGCTGAAAATGTAAACCATGAATATTATATGGTTCATGCCCGCGACCGTTATGAAGCATTAAAACGTATTGCCGACATCCACCCGAAAATATATTGTATAGTTTTTTGCCGGACCCGGATGGAAACAAAGGAAGTGGCTGATAAAATGATGGATAGTGGTTATAACGCCGACGCTTTACATGGCGACCTTTCCCAGCAACAACGTACCTATGTGATGAACCGTTTCCGGTCGAGGCAACTTCAGATCCTGGTTGCTACCGATGTTGCAGCCCGCGGCCTTGATGTGGATGACCTGAGCCATGTGATAAACTACAACCTGCCCGATGACCTCGAAGTTTACGTTCACAGAAGCGGACGTACCGGAAGAGCAGGGAAAAAAGGAACTTCAATTGCCATTATCCATACCCGTGAAAAAGGTAAAATCAGGCAATTGGAAAAATCGGCTAAAATTTCGTTTGAAAGGAAAATGGTTCCTAACGGAAGGGAAATCTGTGAAAAACAACTTTTTAACATGATCGATAAAATTGAAAATGTTGAAGTTGAAGAAAAACAGATCGATCAGTTTCTGGATGTAGTATATAAAAAACTGGACTGGCTTAGCAAAGAAGACCTGATTAAAAAAGTGGTTTCAGTAGAATTTAACCGCTTCCTGACTTATTATAAAAATTCACCCGATCTGAATGTTGAAGAACAATCGGGAAGAGAAAGAAGAGATGGCAGAGGAAGAGAAAGAAACGATGGAAGAAGGGAAACCAGGAACAGGGACAATGCAGGAAGGAAAGAACGCAGTAAAAACAGGGGAGATGTAAGCAGCGCTCCCCGTATTGTGTCATCATCAAAATATACCCGTTTTTATATTAATGTAGGAACAAAAAAAGGTATGGATGTGCCGGGACTGATTGGCCTGATAAAAGAAACTACCCGTGACCGGAATATTCCGATCGGGAAAATCGACCTGATGAAAAAATTCTCCTTTTTTGAAGTTGATAAATCAAATGCCCCATTAATCCTCGATACATTCAAAAATGTATCGCATGGTTCTGAGAAAATCCTTGTTGAAGAATCGAAACCATTTGCTCCGGGAATGGGCTTTGAAAAACCAAAAAGTGGAAGTCCGGAAGATTTTAAGTTGAAGAAGAAAAAGAAGGATTTCGGAAAAAACGACCGAAAAAAACGTTCATGGAATTAACAGTAAAACAATATAAAGGAAAATCCGGGTTCAGACAGAATCCGGATTTTTCATTTTAAGTAATTATATATCAGCATTTTATTTCTTTTAGACAAAAATATTTTATACTGATGTAATGAATATTAGCCACTGCCGTCTTACTTTTGAAAAAGAAAAGAAAGAACCGGATTTAATGGTGACCAGAGATTTTAAAACAAGGGTACTGCCTGTAAGCAACAAGATTTTACGTTTTGCAGCTCACTTCCTGAAAGATGAGGATGAAGCACGTGATGTGGTACAGGATGTATTTTTAAAACTCTGGCAAAAAAGAAATAATCTGGGTGAGATTGAAAATATTGAGGCTTTTGCCATGCGGATGACCCGCAACCGGTGCCTCGATTTAATGCGGGCTAAAAAGGTGGTTCCGATAAATGAAGAGGTTGAACGCCAGATGAAGGAAAAAACCACCGATGTTCATTCAAAAGTTGAATTATCAGAGTCAGCAAAAATTATTCAGGATCTGATTAAAAAGCTGCCTGATTTACAAAGGACGGTAATGCACCTGCGCGACATTGAGCAATACAGTTACGATGAAATTGCGGAAGTTACCGACCTGCAGATCAATGCTATCAGGGTAAACCTTTCGAGGGCCCGGAAAAAAGTAAGAGACGAATTTTTAAAAATCGCAAACGATGGAAACAAAAAAAATACAATTATTACTGCAACAATATTTTGAAGGGGAAACTTCATTCGAAGAAGAATCGATCCTGGAAGAATATTTCAGCTCAGATGATATTGCAGAAGAATTGCTCGAATACAAGGAGTTTTTTAGCGGAATTTCTGAAATCCGGCAACTGGAAGGTACATCCATCGAAGAAGATATTATGGATTTTATCCTTGAAAAGGAACATCAGGAAAAAACCCGGTACAGAGGGCTCTGGAAAACGGTTACAGGAATAGCTGCATCAATCATCATTGTTTTAGGTTCGCTTTTAATTTATGAACAACAAAAACAACCTTTTAAAGATACTTTTACCAATCCGGATGAAGCTTATGCCTATGCTGAAAAAACCCTTCAATATATTTCCGGAGTTTATGAAACAGGATTGTCCCCACTTTCAAAATCAAAAAAAATAAATGATGGACTGGCGGAACTGGAAAAATTCAATGTGTTAAACGAAGCTTCAAAGCCAATAAAAAAAGGAATTAAAACCATTAATAAAGGATTTGATATAACAGAAAATTTACAAAAGAATAGTCAATTAACTAAAAACGAATAACATGAAGAAGTTAGTATTATTATTAGCCATTGTATTGCCCATGGCAGTGCTGGCACAGAAAAGCCCGGTTGACAAGTTATTTGAAAAATATGCCAACCAAAAAGGATTTACAACAGTAAATGTTTCCGGGAAATTGTTACAATTTGCAAGTCATATCGATACCGGTGATGATAACGTTTCTGAAATGGTTTCCAATTTAACCGGAATCAGAGTTCTGACTTGCGAAGACAGTGGATTAAATTCAGAAATCGATTTTTACAAGGAACTGGAAAAAGAGGGTTTCTTTAAAAACAATGATTATGAAGTTCTGATGGAAGTAACAGAAGAAGACGAAATTGTCAGATTTCTGGCCCGTGATGCCGGAAATGACCGTTTTTCTGAAATTCTGTTAATCGTAGGGGGGGATGAAAATGCCCTGATTAGTATCACCGGGATCATTGACCCTAAAAACATTGGGAAACTGACACGCTCATTGGATCTTGGTATTGATGACCTCGATATTGATATACATTAATTCAGGATTAACCAGAATAAAAAAACCAGGGGAGCACCCTGGTTTTTTTATTATTTCACAATTAATTTCTTTGTAATAAATTTTCCTCCCGATTCAATAATTACCGAATACATTCCAGGAGTAAACCGCTGCAATCCAATCTTTTCGAAATAATCACCATTAACAACTTTAGTAGAATTCAAATAGTATAATTTACCTTCCATCGAAACAATCTTTATAACATATTCACCCGGTAATCCTTTGAATTCGATGGTAACAAATTCCCCTGCAGGATTTGGAAACAGGTTTACAGAACCAAATGTTCCGGATAATTGCCTTATCCCAACCTGTACATCCTCCTTAACAATTAATTCAAGCGTTACAACAGAATCGCATCCCAGATAATTTGTTAAATAATCAGTATACGACCCGGAAACTTTATAAACCGAATTACCGATTACAATGCTATCGCCTTTTTGAATCTCATAATTTAAAACAGTGTCAGAAACCAAATTCACTAACAGATTCAGCACTACTACAGAATCACATCCGGAAATATTTGTAAATGTATGAGTATAAATACCTGACTCATAAAGATCTTCGCCTGAAAAGGTTATAAATTCTCCCTGGCAAACCGATTCTTCCAATATAGTCTCATCCGGTGCCAAAACACTCAGGTTGAGAGTGACAATAGAATCACATCCGGTTTGGCTTGTATAAACTTTTTCATAATTTCCGGTTTTATTATAAAGGGTTCCATCCAGTTCATATTCAGAACCTTCACAAATTTCAGCCTGAAGGAAAGTTTCTTTAACCGGATTTACCTGCAGGTCGAAAATTACAACTGAATCACAACCCAGGCTATTTGAATAGGTAAATGTATAGGTTCCTGTAGTGATATAATTTT
>JAFGGF010000091.1 GCA_016930735.1 Prolixibacteraceae bacterium | reverse complement strand
TCTGGTTTGCTTTACAATAAACGACGCACAAATAATCAGGGCAATAGTGGCCGCAAACTGGAATGATACCAACACTTTTGAATAAGCTGTTTTGTTCTTTTTCTGAAAACTTCCCTTTACAACTTCTGCCGGATTCAAACCGGTTAAATACAAGGCCGGGATAATACCGGAAATAGCCCCAACAAAAAGAACAATCGCAACAAAACCTGCAATTGTAGAAATACCAACATTCTCAGTTATATTGATGTTAGTTTCAAGTAATGAATTAAAAACAGGCCTGGCAACAGAACTAAGCAAAATCCCTAACCCAAATGCAATAAAACAAATGAAGACAGACTCGGAAATGTGTTGCCTGATTAAACTGCCCCTCGAACTACCCATTAGTTTTTTAATAGCAACCTCCTTATTCCGAAACCCGGATTGCGCAATGGTTAAATTGATGTAATTAATTACCGACAGGATTAAAATCAGCAAAGTTATTGCCGATAAAACGGTTACCAGTGTTTTACTGTTTTGCTTAATTTCTCCTCGCTTGTTACTGAAATAAGATGCTGTAATGGGTTCAAAATCGAGTGTTTTTACCCGCTCTTGCTCGTACATCCAAAAATCCTTTTTTAAGAGAGCCAGAGCCTGTCCGTTTTTAGCAGGTAAATTAGTGCCTTCTTTTGCCAGGAAATAATACGAGACAATGCTCGCCCCGTCGGTAGTTGTTACCTGGGGATTTTCCCAAAAATCAGCCAGTAACTGATAATTTACCACAGCATCGCACTTTCTGAACTGAGTATTTTCCGGGAAGTCATCCATTACACCTGTTATGATGAGCGGAACATTATTCGAACTAATAATTTGTTTCCCGACAGGCGACTCATCGCCAAACAACGACCGGGCAAAATGGCGGGTTACAACTGCTGAATTTTTTAGTAACAAAACTTCGGTGGCATTTCCTTCTTCAAGATTAAAAGAAAACATATTGAAGAAAGTAGAATCGACCATTAATAAATCGGCATTTAGTTTCTTATTTGGAGCGCCCTGTGCATAGAAATATATTTCAAAATAATAGTTATATGCCCGGGTTTCACATTCAATTTCAGGTAAAGCATCCTGTATTTTTTGCCCGATGGTAGAGCCGAAAGTAGAATGGCCTTCGTTAACCAAACGGTACAACCTGTCTTTTTTTGCATGAAACTTATCGACCGAAAGTTCCTGTTTAATGTAAGCACTTAAAAGGATTACGAACATTAACGATACTGAAAACCCAAATATGGTTACCAGCGAGTAAAGCTTATTTCTGCTGAGCTGTTTAATGAAAGCTTTAATATCTCGAAATTTCATAATTTTTATTTTCCATTTTTATTCATACCTCAGTGCTTCCACCGGATTCCTCGTGGCTGCCCGCCAACTTTGCCACTGGTTTTTCACCCCTAAATCCTCTAAAGGGGATCTGGGGAGAGCTCCGATAGCCGTTCTTTGCATATTTGTTCAATTTTTTTCAAAACTTGCTTTATGTTATTCTCAATTTCTTCATTGGTGAATCGAATTACTTTGATTCCCCAATTTTCTAATTCCCCTTCTCGTCCTAAATCATATTCTTTCTGTTCCATGGATTTATGTATTCCACCATCAACTTCAATTACCAATCTTGCAGGGTGACAATAAAAGTCAGTAATAAAAATGTCAATCGGATGTTGTGGGCGAAATCGCAAACCCAATAATTTCTTTTCTCTAAGTTGCTCCCATAATTTCTCTTCTGCTCTTGTCATATTCTTCCTCAACAATTTTGCTTTTTCAAAAATGTGAGGTTTTGCATTATAAAACATCGAAACATTATCGCTTATACTCATATGTTTTTTTTAAGCCCCTTCAGGGGTTTGGGGTGAATATTTATTCATATCTCAACGCCTCAACAGGATTCCGTGTTGCTGCTTTCCACGATTGAAACGAAACAGTTAGCAAAGCAATCCCCAGTGCCAGCAAACCAGACAAAGCAAAAATCCACCAACTCAGTTCGGTTTTAAACGCAAAATTCCGGAGCCATTTATACATGGCATAAAATGCCAAAGGACATGCAATTACAAAAGAAATAGCAACCCATTTTACAAAATCCTTATTAAGCATTGCCAGAATTTCAATTACTCTGGCTCCATTTACCTTGCGAATGCCAATTTCTTTCGTTTTTACATTGGTAATAAATATTGATAATCCGTATAAACCAAGCAGGGCAATAATAATTGCAGCAATTGAAGCTACACTTAGCATCCTCAAATTCTCAGTTTCATTTTTGTATAAACCTGCCAGGCGCGAATCCATAAATGAATATTCAAACGGCTTATCAGGATTCAATTCAGCAACAATGTTTTTAATATCGCCTAACATAGTTGAAATACCGGTTTGAGTAGTTGAGTTGAATTTAATTAAAAGGTTTTCAAACGGCCTTTGGTAGGTAGTAATGATCATTGGTTTTACAACCTGATGCAACGACTGAAAATTAAAATCGGCACACACACCATCGATAACCCGTAATTCATTCCGGATATTCAGCATGGCAGATGATCCGATTTCATCGGGTGAAATCCCGAATTCTTTCATTGCTGTTTCGTTAATAATGATTTGATTTCTTTTTTCTTCACCCCTGGTAACATTGCCATACTTCATTTCAAAATCAAAAACTTCAGGTAAATTTTCAGAGCCGATTAAAACAAAAGCCAATATATTTGTTTTCTCGTCTCTGGTTTGCATCTCCAGGCCCCAGTGCTGGGAAATTCCTCCCGGTGTTTCATAACAAAATGCAGTAGCATCGACGTTTGATAAATTCATTAACCTGTTTTCCAAAACCTCCTTTTTTGTTTCGGGTAAATCATATACATTAACCGTTAAAATTTTATTTTTTTCAAATCCGATATCATAATTGTCCAATATAAAATATTGCTGTTTAAAAATTCCAATCGTATAAATTATCAGGACAACTGCAACTGTAAATTGAAAAACGACTAAACTCTGCTGAAGCAATTTGCCATCTTTACCACCAATAAAATTCTCTTCTTTTAAGGTTTGAAAATTTCTGCTTACTGCCATTAATACAGAAGGGATTCCAGCAATAACACCGATCAATACCGAAAAGGAAACTATAATAAAAAGAAAAGGAGCCTGAACTAAAACACTTCTTTCAAACATGGAAGGAATACTTCCTCCATCAATAAAAAGGACAATCAGATTTGAAATTAAAACTGCAATAATTGTGGCAAAAAAACTTAATAATGCAGATTCGAATAAAATTAAAAAAGCAATCCTGAATCCTGTTCCTCCTACTACTTTTCGGATTAACAGCCCTTTTACTTTTTGTGAAAACCTGACCGACTCAAGGTTTATAAAATTGATAATTGCCAACAACAATATGGAAAAAGCAATGGTAAGAAGAATAAAAATGTTTTTCTCATTACCATGGTTAAAATAATCACGTGTATTGCTACTGAAAAAAAGTTCTTTTACAGGAATCAATTTAACAAATGGCTCTGATTCAAATTCCAGAATTTCCTTCATTTTCGCGGCTATAAATTTTTCAGTTGGTTCTTTATTATCAATTGAGTTTAAAAGGGCAAATGTCTGGTAATTGTAACTCCCGTAGCTTTTATAATTGTTGCCAGCAGCAAATACTTCCATCGATACTGAAGAAATTAATCCATTAAATGAGAACAATGAATTTTTTGGCAAATCCTTAATAATTGCATTAACTGTTAAATCAAAACCGGAGTTGTAACGAATCAGCTTCCCGATCGGATTTTGATTGCCAAAATATTTTTGGGCCTCACTTTTTGTCAATACCAATGACATGGGTTCTTTTAAAGCTCCTTTTACATCTCCCAGCAGGCAGTCGAATGTAAATATATCTGCTGCCGAACTATCGGCCATTAATAAATTTGTTTTTAAAGGTTCATTGTTGCCAACTTTCAGAAACTGGCTATCATCGTATTTAAAAACACGGCACGAAACTTCAACCTCCGGTATTTCAGGTAATATCTTTTCAGACACATACCAGGGTACACCCAGCCATCTTTGCTGCTCGCCGTTGTCCATGGAAATGATTGAAATCCGGTCAACATTTATGTGGTGTTTATCGGTATTATATAAAAATAAGGCATACGAAATGGTTAATAATACAATTGTGATACTTATTGTAAATCCAAGGAAGTTAATAACCCAATACCTGGAATTTTTATAAATATTACGAATTGATTGATTAATTTCTGAAAGAATAAAATTCATAATATTTGATTTAATAAAATTAAACTGAATAATTTTTATAATACCGGCTCAACAAGCCTTCCGATTACTTTACTCAGGTGGTGTCAGTTTATAATATGCTATAATTCTGCAAGTTAATATTCCTGCAAGTTTTAAAACTGTACATTAATGTTTCCTCCTGATGAATGCATATAAACAGGAATTCCGCCATTATTCATAGTTCCTTTTACACGGTTTTTTTCAGATCTTCCTGAGAAATTATGAAGGTCAATACTAACCCTGTCTGAACTTAAATCCAGGTCAAGTCCGAGTTCATCCCCGTTATGGATTATTGCATCAATTCCTCCCCCGCTCGAATTCAGGTATAACTCCTTTGACAGATTACTTATGTCAACGTGTACTGAACCACCGCTTGATTTGGCTTTTACATAAGCAGCTTCACCTGTAACACTTACACCACCCCCACTGCTGGAAGCATCCACATCGCCATGAATATTGCTCAGGTTTACACTTCCACCTGAACTACGTGCGTAAACACTGCCATGAGCATCATCCACAGTAACTCTGCCACCGCTTGAACTTAAATGGACGTCGCCGTTCTGATTTGT
>JAFGGF010000447.1 GCA_016930735.1 Prolixibacteraceae bacterium | reverse complement strand
TATGATTTGGAAATCTTATGAACCTTGATCATTGAAATGATTATTCAGTACTCTGAATCAGAAATGTTCAATTCCTAATCCCGAATAAAAATAATTAAAATTCAATAAAATCAGTAAATCAATTCGATAAAAATGATTTCTGGTTCCGGGGGAATTTAATCTTTATTTATATTTTATTTCATTTCCGGAGTTATTATCCGGTAGTTGCCGCTTAAATGCATTAAACTGAAAAGATATAACAGGCCATCGTAGTAAGGGTCAAAATATCCGTCTTCATAGGGTTCCAGTTTTGCATTCCAAACTTCATCAACAAATTTCCAGCTTTTTGCCTGAGTACCCATTAGTGAAGCAGTAGCCGAAGTTGAAACAAGGCCCAGTGAATGCCGTAGTTTTTGAAAACCACCTGCGGGTAAGATCCATTCCGGCGGTGTTCCATCCAGATTAAACTGGTCATTGAATGTATCTATGCCTTCGCAAAACAGAAAGTTCTGAAAGCGTTTGGTATAATCTTTTTGCCATTCTTTATCTTTGGCATACCACGAATAATCCATGGCAATGTTCATTGGTACCCGCCATGAATCATAACGGAAGGCTGCTCCCATACGACCCCGCCCCATTGGTTTCCCGCTGAATTCGGTAGCATCTGAATTTAAAGCAGTTTTCCGATCGGTTGCCCGGTGGAGGTAAACACGTGCAGTATCGGCACAATCGCGGTAAAACTGTTCATGTCCGTCATTTGCATATTCAGCCCACACTTCATAAAAAGCCGGAAGGTGATACGAAGGATCTGTCCAGTTGTATCCAAACCGTTCAGGGACAAAGGAGATTTGTTTATGTTCTACATTGATTACGTTATAAATTCCATCAGTCCCATCCTTGCTCCACATGGCATCAAGTATCCTCCTTGCTTCGCCATAATAGTCGATTCCTGTTTCATTTCCCCAGCGGTTGGAAGCAAAAAGCAGGGCTGTTACAAAATAAAACTCACCATCGGAAGCTGAACCTTCGGCATTGTGTTTTCCCGATTTAGGCTCTACACTCCATGCAAAATAAGCATCGCGTGAACCACCCTGGTGCTGCATGTATTTAACTGTCCAGCGCCAGAGTCTATCAAATACTGCTTTTTTGTCCAACTGCACTGCAACCATCAACCCATAAGAAAGCCCTTCTGTGCGGGCGTCGTGATTTTTAACATCGGAAACATAGGCCATGGAATCACCAACTTCAAAATATACTCTGTTTGGGCCTTCAAAGACATCGTAATATGCTTTAGCCAACTTTGTTTCAATATCGGCTTTTGAATAACCAGCCTCAAGAAATACATTCCGGTATTTTCCTGTTTCCCAGGCACCTTCTTCCCAGGGGACCATTTTACCACGGCTATCGGTTATGTCTTTTTCACAGTCATTTTTTTCCTGTCCGTATAATATGAGTGATAAAAAGCTGAAAATAATAATAAATGCAGTTGAATAAGAAATCGTTTTCATTTGTATTGGTTTAAGTTAATAACCTAATATCGGTTTATGTTGGTACAAAAATAGATTTTTTATTGAAAATTAAAATTGTTGACTTCTTTTATCAGGGAGGATGATGTTTTCAACAAATATTACGGATTCTTTTATAAAAACTTAATGAAAAAATTCACTGTTCAACCTGATCAGTTCGCCAATGATTTTATCATTAATTGCTGCTGCGTTTTCTCCGGCTGAGTTTGCAGCCACAAAAAATGCGCGGTTAATAGCAGGGGCTACCCAAACAGTTGTATACCACATTGTGTTACTTCCACTGTGTGAAAGTGCAATTCCCCTTGCCCATTCTCTTGAAACCACGCCCCATCCGCTGGCATAATCACCAACCGGATCGATAAGGATATTCAACTGTTCCGTGTTAAGTAATTTGTTTTTATTACTCATCAGAAAAAGTGAAATAAATTTTGCCCAGTCTTCAATGCTGCAATGTACCCTGCCGGCAGGACCAAGTGATTCCGGATTATCAATAAACCTGGGTATCCAGAGATTATTTATTTTAACATGCCCCCAGGGCTGGTCAATCAGTATTTCTGTTCCCGGAGGGCCAAATCCGGCCGTTGTCATTTCAAGCGGATCAAACAGGTATTCTTTTATAATGGCTTCCCAGGTTTTTCCGGTCACACGTTCAGCCATACACCCGGCAATCATGTAACCAAGGTTGGAATACAAATATTCGCCAACAGGAAGATTATTGGAATTTTTAAGATTTTCTTTCAGAATGGCCAACCGTCGGTCTATTAATTCCATTGATTCAAAAGCACTCCAGTCAGTAGCATTGGATGGGATTCCTCCTCTATGAGTGACAAGCTGGTGTAGAGTAACCTGATGATATTTTTCGTGGATTTCTGTTTTAACTTCCGGCAGAATTTCAGTGATTGTTGATTCCCAGTTTAATTTCCCTTTATCAATCAACATTGCCAGTAAAGAGCTGGTCATTGCTTTTGTGCAGGAGCCTATATGAAAAAAATCATTATTGGTGATCTGCATAAAAGTACCGGTTTTTCTGACTCCAGCGGATTCAATCAGCAACAAACCTTTTGCATCGGATATAGCTGCTGTGATACCCGGAATTCCTGAGACTTTTATTGTTTTTTCCAATAATTCCTTTAATTGCTGTTCTGCCTGATCAGAATTGTTTTTATTAACGACTCCAAGTGGTTGTGAATCCGCAGTTAAAATGCATACAAATATGAAACAGATTAACAGGTTTTTCATCTCAGGCAGTTTAAATTATCCGGATTAAAGATCGGATTTTTTTAATGAATAATTCAGAATATTCTGTTCCGAGACAGTATTTAAAAAAACAACGGTCCGCTGCAACTATGCCGGACCGTCGTATTGTTCAAATCTTTAAATATTTAAAGAAATTTTAGGTTGTCCTTTTTCTTTGAACGGAAATAACTTTTCGAACTCATTCAATTCTTCATTACTGGTAATAAATGCCTCGTCTTCAAAAAAACTTCCTTTTACATTACACAGGCTGTTCTCAAAAAGTTCCAAAGCCATAAAGGGTTC
>JAFGGF010000090.1 GCA_016930735.1 Prolixibacteraceae bacterium | reverse complement strand
TAGTCGTCTACTGGCTGTACCTGAAACTCGCAAATGCCCTGCCGTTCGTTAAACTTGCAGTCTAAGATCGTAAATTCACCCGTAAATGCCAGGGTCCCGCCGTCATGCATCTGAAATGTCAGTTTTTCATGAAGTTTGGTTGTTTCCAGTCCTTTGATAAAATCATAATCGAGGTGGTTGTTTTTGTAGTCATTCATGAGAACAATTGAACCCTCTAATGATTTGCGGTAATCATGAATATACTCATCCTCCAGGGTTTCCTTAATTCGTAAACTCCTGGTATTTAGTGGGTGAACCTGTGTTCCTTCAAGGTAATATGTCCAACGTGTGTTCATTGTGCTAAGTTTTTTAAAACATAAATTTGCCGTTCAGAAAGTCCTCCGGTTTTTTTGTGCCAGCTTTTGAGTCCTTTAAACAACCTAAGCTGCTGGTCTGTCAACCTGTCCTGCTTTATTCTTTTAAAGCATTGTGATATTTCGTAATCGTTCATTATAAAATTGATTTATGGTACTTTCAAGCATTTCAAAAGAATATCCTGCAAGTTTTTTATTCATTGTTACGGTTCTTTTATCCAATAATCCGTTTAACTTTTTTAGTTCATCTGGCCTGCATATATTATACAATTGTCCGCAAATCCTTCCCTGCCAGCATTCCTTTTCACCTAAAAGCTTTTGAATGTGTTGTATTTCCTTATTAACTTGAATTAGTGTTGCCCGGTTTTTGGCGTTATTAACCTTTTCCCTTTGCTTTGCCGTGTATACTTTTAATGAATCATAGCAATCGAAATTAAGGATATAGTATGAATCACCCTCTTTATGATCTTCATATAACCGGGATATTATCTTTAGTAAATAGATTTCGCGGTTTAGTATAGTAAACACATTTTTACTGTGGTTCAAATCGGAAATTGTTTCCGTTTTGGATTCCGATAACATTTTATACGCTTCCGTTACACTTCCGGCTTGCAGAATATTTTCCCTGTTCTCAAACAAATTGATATAATTGCGTGCTGTCCTATCAGTAAATGGCAGATTGTCTTTAATCCATGGCATAAACTCACCGTGCTTTAATTTATCCTTCACTCTACAAAGCAATTTACCAACTCTAACAGCTTTTTCCAGGCTCGTTTTTAAACTTGCCTCAATTTCTGCATGAAGCTGCTTAATTTCTGTTATTTCCGTTTGTGCTAATTTCATTTCAACCTCCTGTTATACCGTACCCTGCATTTATCAGAACAAAACCGCGCCGTACTCCGCTTCGGTGTGAATTCTTTACCACATTCCAGGCATGTTACGGTTGTTACGGTATTATTCGTTGACGTATCAGAACTATTATTTATCGTAACTCCTGTTACGTTATCTGCTGCCGTTATCGTAACAGCCTGCGCTGCCTTCCGTTCCCAGTAACGTTCATTTTGCGCCCGTACCTTGTCAGGATGAGCATGCCTCCAGCGTTTTATTGCTTTCCGCAATTTTTCTTTGTTTTCAGGCTTTGAAAAATAAACTTTTTTATATTCGCGCTGATATGTATTTCGCGCCTGTCGCGCTGCTTCGCTTAGTTCCATTTTTTAATTTTCTGTTAGGTGTTCATACCGGTTTTTTATATAATTTAAGCTCTCAACCGAACAACTTAACAAACCATTGTGCCATAATTCAAGTAAAAGCCCGTGTATATTGTAAAATCGAAATATGGCATGGTCTGTTTCAATTATGCCATTTTTAAACTTGACCCTGGTTCCATTTAGTATAATCACATTTTTATTTAAAAAATAAACCCGACCTGACGGCACATGCCCTGAAATTGCATTACTTAAATGTTTAATGTTAACTTTCATTTTTCACTTGCTCGCGCAAAAATTTATTTTTTCTGAATTTTGAATTTTAAAGCCTTTTTTTTCTCTTATATTATATACCAAAGTGAACTCATTCTTTCTCATTATTGTTCGGGGTACCTTTTCGGTTCCATTTGCAGTACCAACTTATTGATATTTGTCCCAATTTTTTACTGTTAATAAGTGCTTCCTTTGGTTCCCTTTTCCTAAAATTTGACATAAAATCATATTGTCATTTTCCAGCAATTGAAAAATTTTTTTTACCTGCCGTTTGTTGGTTTCAAATAATCTCGACCAGTCCTCCAAACTCCGATAAGAAGATCCGGGCTGGCAAACATGCAATTCATGACCTACATTGAATTTCACTGCTGAGTGATTTACTTTTATCAAAATAATAATCCACCGTTTCAAAATTTTTGGGTCCTTAAAAATCCAATGTCCTTCAATAGAGCGATGAACCCTGACCCAGCCTTTTTTACCGTCATAACTCATATCCTTTATTTTTTACCCTTACGGGTATTGGGATAAATGACTGTTCCTTTTCGTTAACCAACTGTTTCATGGCCTCCGGTATCGGTTTGTAACAACTTTTTGGAGCGTGGCCTCAACATCGGATTTTTTAAACAAAACCTTGCCCCGAACGCGATATGAAGGCAATTTTCCGTTTTTCGTGATCGTAGCCAGGGTTACAAGCGAAATTCGCAACATTTTGGCTGCCTCCTTCCGGGTTAAGAGTTCATCCTTTTTCTGTTCTACAGGCTTAAGCTGGGCTGCCAATTCGCTTGAAACAACTTCCTGAATTAAAGATCTTAGACCTTCGCTGTCAAATGAAACACTCAATAAATTTTCCATATCATTGGTCATTAAATGATAACAACACACTAAACCTCACGGTTTTACAAATTGTTTTTTTGGTTTTCTTGCCTGTTCAGGCCGCTCATTGCCCTGGTCCGGGCGGGATCTTACGCTTTGTCTGCGTGGTTTTCTTGACTTCTGAGTAGTTTCAGTATCGTATGTAAATATAACGCAAAAAAGAAAAAAGTATATCGGGTCAGAATATCTTTTATTCCAAAGTTATCAACAATTTTACTAACAACAGCCAAAAACGAAAAACCCTGTTAAAACGGGCAGTTTTGCATATCGCTGGGAAATGGTTGGGAAAAACGGCATAAATAAAAAAGCTATAACATTGAATTATTGTGTTATAGCTATATTTTTCTATGGTACAGGTGGAACTTTGTCCAATTCATCTTCCTTTTTACATCCCTGCTGACACAATAATATTGGTAGTAGTATGAACAATACGTAC
>JAFGGF010000016.1 GCA_016930735.1 Prolixibacteraceae bacterium | reverse complement strand
GAATCAATTTCAAGGTCGGATGGGCCAATCCCGTCCATTGGAGAAATTATACCTCCAAGCACATGGTAAAGCCCGTTAAACTGTAAAGTATTTTCGATTGACATTACATCACGGATGTTTTCCACCACACAAATGACTGAGCTATCCCGTTTAATATCGGAGCAAATCTGGCAGATTTCAGTATCAGAAATATTATGGCAAATCCTGCAATGTTTGATCTCATTTTTCAACCTGACCAGGCTGTTGCTAAAGGCAGTTACTTCATCTGTCTCCTGACGCAATAAATGCAATACAAGCCGCAAAGCACTTTTCCTTCCGATGCCCGGAAGTTTGGCAAACTCATTAACTGCATTTTCCAGTAATTGCGACGGGTACTTTTCAATATTCATCCTCTAAGTTTTTCAGCCTTAAAATTAACGTGAAATCGGCTAAAATCTTACAGATGGTAGTGATTTTATTTTTTTGCACTTATCAATACAAAAATACTAATGATTAAAATACCTATTCCAGGATAATATAAATAATTGTAATTTTCAACCAATCCTACAACAATTATAACAATTGAAATAGCAATTAAAATGTATAAAAAAAGTTTGTTTAAAAGGTTTTTAAAAATCCAACCTTTCTTTGCTTCACTCCAGTATTTAACATCCGGAAATCCTTTTTTTTGATTTTCATTCTCATCGAATTCCTCAACTTGTTTCCGATACGGGACCAATTTTTCAGTTTCTTTATTCCATTTTTCTGTTATCCATTCCCGTCTTTTCATCGTTTTTCCATCTGGATAATACTCTGTCGTCGTAGTATCTTTTTTTAAGGCCTGTTCTTCCTTTCCATTGTATTTATAAATTTTATCTGTCCTTTTTTCTGTTTTTTCGTCAGGCTTTTCACCCATGTATTCGATGGTGCTTTTTTTAATTATTCTACCTTGATTATCTTTTTCAATAACTTCAAGTTTTTTCTTATTACCATCTTTGTCTTCTGTCAGTTTTTCATATTTCGATGATCCATCATCTCTATTATGGGTTTTTTCACTTAACTGATTTTCACCTTCGTTCCAGGTTCTATCTGCTCCAGGTAATGGCATCTGAATTTCCTCCTTTAGTTTTAGGATAAATAAAAATTAGTAGTTAATACAATTTAGAACTTATTTTGGTGAAATACAAATGATTTATTTTGAATAGGACTAGCGTAAAGGTGGTTACAAAAACGAGAGAAATGAATTTGATATATTTTATTTTTTTGATTATTATGTTTCAGACAGAATAAAACCGGATTTTTATTGATTGGTATTTGTTAATTAAAGTGAACCGTAAAGAATAGGTACAGTTCTCAATGCCAGCAATTTATTCTTTACCCCTGCATTCATACAGGGCGAATTGTCTGATTTTCCTAAGGAGATGGCTATGTCAGGCTAACGTGTTTAAACAGAACTATTTGAACATATTTCTGATTTTCTCCTTAACTATGTTTTCATCCGGATTGATTTCACAGATTTCAATCGGTTTTAGATAATGAAGTTCTTTATCGTGTTTAAATCGTTTTTCGCCACCACCGGTAATATTCAGCATGATCAGAGCATCTTTATTTACCGATTTATTTTTTACTGAATTTATTAAAGTAGCTGTGGAAACACCGGCAGCGGGGTGAATATCAATTCCTTCTGTTTCTTCAAAAAGCCCGGCAGCTTCCCTTGCTTCCTCATTAGTTGCTGTCAGCACGTCTCCTTCTGTATCGGAAAGTGCATCGAATAAACCTCCGTAAATTGAGTATGGAGGTTTCCTGTTGGAAAGTACTTTTGCATCAATTGCTTCAACCTGTTTCCTTGCAGTTTCACCATCCAGGGGCAGCATTTCCCGTGACCTGATTTTCCAGGCATCCTGCAATGGATTAAAAGGATGATTCTGTGAAACCATGAGTTTCATTTTATTTTTTCCAAACCTGCCATCATCTATAAAACGCAGGTTGGCTTCCCACGCTGAAACAGCACCTGTTCCACTTCCAACAGCCTGAAAATAGTAATCCGGTATTTTTCCAATTGTAGTTACTGCCGATAGTACAGTTGTTCCCATTCCGTCGCGGCGGGCTACGTTCTTAGCTCCACCTTCAGCTATAAAACCATCCATTCCGGCAATAATATTTGAAAGATGGATGGCATCGAAATAATCGCTTCCTGATTTACTGCAAACCAGTTTTACACAGTCGTTCAATTCATGATCGAACCAAAGGGCATTCAGGTTATCTTCAGGGACACAAATAAGAAGGGGGATATTATTATCAGAGCAAACTTCAGCAAATGCCCTTGAGGTATTTCCTGCTGAGGCAACAACCAAAACCTTATCCATATCGTTTGTCATCCTTGCACAAACCGAATATGCTTCAGTTTCTTTAAATGAACAGGTTTTCATGGCTGCATTCTTTTCGGGCCAGTAACCACTGAAAGTTATCCAAAGGTTTGATAAACCCAAACTTTTTGCCAATCCTTTACTTTTATATGTAACCGGGGCAGATGATCCTAAAAGAATTCTGTTAATCGGTAACCAGTCGGCATATTTGTATAATCCCAGTTCATCGCTTTTTAATTCAATCTGCTTTTTATCGTAGATTGCCCTGATGAGCGAGGGGTGTTCTTCTCCGACAGGGTCAAGCTGCCATCCGGTGTCCTCAAAAATATTACCTGTTCTAACCGATTGTAATTTATAACTGGTTTTTTCAATTTGGTTTGCCATAATTGTTAAGTTTCAAGAGAAGCAAAAATAGTAAAATTGAAATTCTGATAAAGCCATATAAAATAAAAACCCGGTAAAGATACCGGGTAAATCTATCGAGAGCTATAAAATTCAGGATTTTTCGATGGCCTGCGCATCAATAACAGCAATTGCTGTCATGTTAATAATTTCCCTTACAG
>JAFGGF010000446.1 GCA_016930735.1 Prolixibacteraceae bacterium | reverse complement strand
TGCTCAAAAACTTGAAACTCATACGGGTATTTTTCCTGAAAATCCTGAAATTGAATATCATTATTTATGGGGAGCCCCGGGAGTTATTGGTCCCAGGCAGGATTTTTCTGCCACACAATCGTGGGATTTCCCTACTGTTTATGGGTTAAAAAAGAAAATAGCTTCGTCACAAAATCAGCAAATCGACCTGAATTATAAAATGAAGCGGCTGGAAATACTGGCAAAGACAAAGGCAAATTGTATAAGCCTGATCTATCTTAACGCTATGAATCGGGAATTGCAGCAAAGATTGGATCATGCGCTGGAAATTTCAGAAGCTTATAATAAAAGGTTTGACCAGGGCGATGCCAATATTCTTGAAAAAAACAAAGCAGCCTTGAATCTTTTGAATGCAAAAAACGAACTCGAAAAAAATAATACTGAAAAAACTGCTCTGCTTTCAGAATTGTCGATGCTTAACGGAGGAATGCCTGTATCATTTTCGGAGACTGAATTTACACCGGAAGAACTACCTGAGGATTTTAAAGATTGGTTCCGGCAAATCGAGGATAAAATTCCGGTCCTCGTTCAGTCACAAAACGAAATTCAGATAAACGAAAAAGAAATCAGGTTAAGCAAAGCCGAGTCGCTGCCAAAAATTTCAACCGGTTATATGTCAGAGTCGGTAACTGGCGAATCGTTTAAGGGAATTACATTAGGTTTTTCAATTCCGCTTTGTGAAAACAAAAATACGGTCAACCTGGCGAGGGCTCGTAAAACAGCATCTGAAAATGCAGCCGCCGATAACAGGATTGTTTATTATAACCATTTGAAGATTCAATTTGAAAAAGCCAAAAACCTACAGAAAATCATTTCAGATTACAAAAAAACCCTGCCATCAATCAACAATGCTGAATTGTTGAAAAAAGCATTGGATGCAGGACAGATTTCACTGATTGATTACATGCTTGAGTTATCGTTGTATTACGATACAGTTGATAAAATTATGGCCACGAAAAGGGACTATTATCAAACAGTAGCTGAATTATATTATTTCGGAAATCAGTAAAGTTTCAAGATCATCCCGATTCTAAGAATTGATTGAGGTGTAATGTGGTTGATTTCGCATAACGATTGAACCGATGTCCTGAATTTCCGGGAAATAAGCCAAAGTGAATCACCGCCTTTTACAATATATTCCAGGGGATTATCGAGGTTCTGTATTTTCGATTTTACCTTTTCAAGCATCGAGATTGAATTCTCAGTAAGCGCTTCGTCTCTGATTAAACCCTCACTAAAATTAAAAACTAGTTCAGGGTTATATGGTTTATTATTTTCCCTGATTTCAAAATGAAGATGGTCGGTAGTCGCCCTTCCTGTCCTTCCTCCCAGTCCAACCAGTTGTCCGCGCAAAACAGTATCTCCAACAGCCACCTCAATTTTTGAAAGGTGGGCATAATAGGTCTGCAACCCATTTGGATGTTCAAGAACCGCCAATTGCCCGTATCCATAATAATACCTTGCTCTTGAAACCACACCCTCGCCGGAAGCAAAAACTGAATCACCGGCATGAAGTTTTATATCTGTACCGGTATGCATACGGCTATTTCGCCAGCCAAATGAACTGATAACTTTCCCCTTGACAGGAACAACAAAATCTGCAAAAAAAGCATCGTCAGGAGCCAATGAATCAGGGATAACTTCAAAATTTTCAACATTCAGCGAATCCGGGTCATAATTCAACGAATCAATTAAAATTTCACCGGAATTCTTTAGTAAAATATGGACATCAGGCAGGTAAAATATCCCTGAAGTTGATGCCACCTGCCCAATTACAAATAAAGGAAAAAACATCAAAGTCAATCCGGTAAATACACCTGAAATTTGTTTTAACATACTATCCGGTTCAGTAATTTATTATTAACGATGCAGGTGCAAAAATAATTACAAAATCAATTGCAGATTCATACTATAAAAAAATGTTATCCGGACTAAATTTTATTATCGGAAATAAAAACAGGACACAAAAGGACACTCTATATCTAATGGAATATTTATTTTGCATAAATATTTATTCCGAAAATGGAATCACAAAATCAATTGTTTAAGAATTTTCCTGACAAGGAGGAAATGCTGAAAATGGATCGGCAGCAATCAGGAGTTGAAATTCCTGAAATAAACGGGCACATCCATACTCCCCATTCTTTTAGCGCTTTCAAAAACATGGAACAGCCCTTCGTTCTGGCAAAAAAAGAAAACATCGCAGTGTTGGGAATTAACGATTTTTATACAACCGACGGGTATGAAGAATTTGCATTGTTGGCATTAAAACATAAAGTATTTCCGCTTTTTAATATCGAATTTATGGCGCTGCAAAATGATTTGCAGGAAGCAGGTATTCGGGTAAATGACCCAAATAATCCGGGACGGACATACTTAAGCGGTAAAGGGTTGAACTTTCCTGTTTCTATGTCGGAAAAAAGTTTTTCGGTTATAAAAACTATTCAGGACGAAAGCAACAGGCAAACATATAAGATGGTTGAGAAACTCAATGCTTTCCTTGAAAAGGGAGGGATTGATTTGTTTTTCAACGCTGAAAAACTACACAAATCGCTGGCAAAAAACCTTTTCCGCGAAAGGCATATCGCTCAGGCAGTACGGATAGCTGTATTTGCGAAAGAAGAAACTCTGGAAGGCAGGAAAAATCTTCTGGAAAAAATCTTTTTAGGGAAAAAAGTAAAATCTTCTTTAGACGATGTGGCTTCGCTGGAAAATGAAATCAGGGGCAATCTTTTAAAAGCCGGAGGCCCGGCTTTTGTTGAAGAAGATCCCCGTGCTTTTCTTTCACTTGAAGAAGTAACTGATTTAATCATTGATACCGGAGGAATTCCTTGTTACCCGGTTTTACTCGACGATTCAGCAGGTAATTTCACCGATTACGAAGCTGACAGGGAAAAACTCTACAAAGCCTTAACCGAAAAAGGAATTTATTTTATTGAGCTGATCCCCGGTAGGAACGATGCTAAAATTCTAAAAGAATTCGTAAGCTGGTTCCACCAAAAAGGATTTGTTATTACGTTTGGAACCGAGCACAACACTCCAAAACTTGACCCAATGCTTATTAGCTGCCGGGGAGGAGTGCCTCTCGACAATGAATTGAAAATAATTAATTTTGAAGGAGCAGCTATTATTGCTGCCCATCAGTATTTAAATGCAAAGGGTGAAGAAGGATTTTTAAAAGGAATTTTGCCAAAGCTCGAAGAAAAAGAAAAATTTACCGAATTAGGAAAAGCTGTTATTCGTAATTTTATAAATAAAAAATAACTCTGCATCCTCTGTGACCAACTCTGTGTTCTCTGTGGTTAAATTTTTATAAATCACAAATTGTTACTGGAAAATAAAGAAAAACATGAATCAACACTTATCAGATTTAATAGAAATTTCGAGGCATTACGGATCAAAAAAAGATTTTGTAATTGCCGGAGGGGGCAACACCTCCTGGAAAGATACGGATCGATTATATATCAAAGCAAGTGGAATAAATTTGGGTGATATTACCGAGGAGGGATTCTGTATTCTCAATCGCAGCAAGCTTGCCGATTTACCATTTAAAACTTATTCCGAAGATCCAGTAGTACGTGAAGAACAGGTGAAGAACGACCTGCTTAACAGCCGGATAAATCCTGAATCAGGATTGCGCCCATCGGTGGAAACTTCATTGCACAACCTGTTCGATTACAGCTTTGTGGTTCATACACATTCAACCCTGGTAAACGGATTGATGTGCAGCAAACACGTTGAACATAAAACAAAAGAATTGTTTGGCGACGAATACCTTTTTATCCCTTATTCCGATCCGGGATATACTTTGTTTAAAAAGATTTATGACCTGGTAAATGAATGGAAAAAAAACAAAGGGATTTGTCCAAAGGTAATCCTGATTCAGAACCATGGAATATTTGTCGCTGCCGAATCAACTGAAGAAATCCATTCCATCTACAACAATGTCATTGAAAAAATAAAAACCAATTTAACTGATTTCAAAGAAACTGAGTGGCTTCCGGTTTCAAAAAAACTTATCGATTCGTTACCTGCTTTAAGAATGCTTCTTTCTATGGGAAAAGTAAAAGTAGCCACTGCTTTTAATTCCTCATGGATTAACTCATTTCTTTCAAATTCAGAATCGTTTAATAAAGGGATAGGGAAACCTTTTACACCTGATCAGATGGTATATTGTGGAGCCGATTATTTATTTATTGAAAATTCAAAAGATAGCGAATCAATTATTAAGGAAGCAAAAATAAAAATTGGGGGATTTCAAAAACTGAAAGGGAAAATTCCGAAAGTCCTTTTTATAAAAAATGAAGGAGTTTTAGTTGCTGAAGACTCACCCGTTTCGCTGGAATATTTAAAAGATATTGTCAATGATTTTTGTGAAATCAGTATACTTTCTGAAAATTTTGGAGGACCGCATCCGCTTAATCAGAAACAGGTTAAATTTATAGAAAACTGGGAAGTTGAAAATTACCGAAAAAAAGTGTCGCTGGGAGGAAAACCGCAAGGCAAAGTTGAAAATAAAATAATTATTGTAACCGGGGCTGCCCAGGGTTTTGGTGCCGGCATTGCAGAGTTGCTGTTTAATGAAGGAGCAAATCTGGTTATTGCCGATTTAAACGAGGAAAAAGGAAGTAAGTTTGCCAACCTTCTGAATCAGAAAAAAACAAAAAACAAAGCAGTTTTTATCAAGGTTAATGTTTCTGAAGCTTTATCTGTAGAAAACCTTGTTAAGGAAACTGTTTTGTATTTTGGCGGACTGGATGTAATGATCTCGAATGCCGGAATTTTACGTGCCGGCAGCCTCGATGAAATGGATCAGGAAACTTTTGAATTGATGACAAAAGTGAATTATACCGGCTATTTCCTTTGTGCCAAATATGCACAGCCGGTAATGAAATTACAGCATCAGTTTAAACCGGATTTATACATGGATATCATTCAGATTAATTCGAAATCGGGATTAAAAGGCAGCAATAAAAATTTCGCATATTCCGGAGGAAAATTTGGCGGAATCGGGCTTACCCAATCCTTTGCACTTGAACTGATGCCATTCCATATAAAAGTAAATTCCATTTGCCCTGGCAATTATTTCGATGGGCCACTTTGGAGCGATCCTGAAACCGGATTATTTGTACAGTACCTGAACACAGGAAAAGTTCCCGGAGCTAAAACCATTGCCGATGTAAAAGCGTTTTATGAAGCACAGGTTCCTGCCGGAAGGGGATGTAATCCTGCAGATGTCGTCAAAGCCATATTGTATGTAATTGACCAGCATTATGAAACCGGACAGGCTATCCCGGTTACAGGTGGTCAGAATATGTTAAAATAAAAGCTTCTAGCTGCTGGCGGTTTGCTACTGGCTATTATAATATTTAGTAGAAATTGAAATTAAATGTTAAACCTTAATTATTAAATATGTCTTATAAAAAATTGGAAATATGGCAACTGGCAAAGGAAATAGCAATAGAAGTTCATAAAATGACTATTACTGAATTGCCAAAATTTGAGATGTTTGAAACAGGACAACAAATTCGAAGATCAGCTAAAAGTACAAGGACAAATATTGTAGAAGGTTATGGCAGAAAAAGGTATCAAGCGGAATATTATAAATTTCTAATTTATTCCTTGGGTTCAAACGATGAAACAATTGATCATTTGGAAGAATTATGGGAAACAGGTTCGCTGAAAAACAAAGAAATATTTGAATCAATACACTCTAAATGTGAAATTCTGGGGAAAAAACTAACAAACTTTTTAAAAAGGTTTGATAAATAATAAATGCTGCAAACATTCTATTTTAAACAAATAAGGCAAGAAGCAAGCAGCAAATAGCAAATAGCAAAATATGAGGACCAAAGCAGTACGATTATACGGAAAAGAAGATTTAAGGCTTGAAGAGTTTGAACTTCCGCCTATTAAAGATGATGAAATTCTGGCAAAAGTAGTCTCCGACAGTATTTGTATGTCGTCGTACAAAGCAGCCAAACAGGGTACTGGCCATAAACGTATCCCTAATAATGCCGCAGAAAATCCAACTATTATCGGACATGAATTTGCAGGTGAAATTATTGAAGTGGGTGCCAAATGGCGGCATAAATTCAAACCCGGGCAGAAATATTCAATCCAGCCGGCTATTTATTATGAAGATGGCCCTGTTGGTATTTTAAGTGCTCCTGGTTATTCATATCCATTCATTGGAGGTGATGCTACTTATGTTATAATTCCGAAAGATGTACTTGAGCAGGATTGCCTTCTGGTTTATGATGGTCCGGGTTTTTATCCGGCTTCGCTAGCAGAACCACTTTCGTGTGTGATAGGGGCTATGCATGCCAATTACCATACAAAACCAGGATCATACATCCATCAGATGGAAATTAAAGAGGGTGGAAAAATGGCAATACTTGCCGGAGTGGGACCGATGGGGCTGGCAGCAGTTAATTATGTAATAAACCGGAAAGACCGAAAACCATCGTTATTGGTTGTAAGCGATATTTCACAGGAAAGACTTGACAGGGCTGCAACTATTTTCCCTCCCAGATTAGCTAAAGACAATGGCATTGAGCTGGCTTACCTGAATACCGGTAAAGTACCTGATCCCGTTTCAGCTTTAAAAACGCTTGCTGATGGAGAAGGTTATGACGATGTTTTTGTTTTTGCCCCGGTTGCTCCCGTAATCGAACAGGGCGATGCCATACTTGCCATTGACGGATGCCTGAATTTTTTTGCCGGACCTTCCAATCCTGAATTTTCTGCTAAAATGAATTTTTACAATGTCCATTATGCCTCAACTCACATTGTTGGTACTTCCGGAGGAAATAATGATGACATGGTGGAAGCCTTAAAATATATGTCTGAAGGACTTGACCCGGCAGGGCTGGTTACCCACATAGGAGGATTAAATGCTGTGATCGACATAACATTGAATTTGCCGAATATCCCCGGAGGGAAAAAATTAATTTATACTCACATCGACCTGCCCCTTACAGCTATCGATGATTTCGACATGCTAGGAAAATCAGATCCTTTCTTTTTTGAACTGGCAAAACGTGTGGCTCTGACAAAAGGTCTGTGGAATGTTGAGGCTGAGGAATATTTGTTGGAGAATGCTCCGGGGATATAATTACTGAATTATTATTTATACTCCTTTTTTTGCTTTCTGTTCAAATCAATCAGAAAAGAAAATAATATTAAAAAAACCGATATTATCATAATTGCTTGCCCAATACCAAATAGGTCGGAGATAATACCTATCATTAATGCTATAAAACCAGTCATAATAGTTTTTAACAATGATTGTGCTGAAATAACAGACACCAGTATTTCATTCGGGACCTCATCGGCAACAAACCCGGTCAGGATGGGCTTTCGAATATTTTCAACCAGGTAAATCCCCACAAAAGCAATCATTGAGAAAATCCATAATTCATAAATAAAAAACAAGCCTGAAATCAGTCCAAACGATAAACCTGCCAATAAAGTAATGAATGAAATTGTTGCCTTATTTTTTGCTGCTTTTGAGCCCAATTTTGAAGCATAGGAAGTGGCGAGGTAAATAAAAAAATAGAACACCCCGATAATTACCCCGTTTTTCTTTTCGATTTCAACATTTGTAAAAACAGGAATTAACAAAGCAACACTAACCATCAGGGGTTGAATATAATCTTTTACTGCTGCTAAAAACGCCGAATGCAGCGCACTTGTGTTTACAATCTCCAGAACTTTTGGCCGTTTGATAACCCGAATCAACGATTTTATCATAAAACCAAAGTTATTCTCGTTGCCTGAAATATTATTTTTGTGTGAAAGGTCGATATTGGCAGGATAAGACAGGATCAGGAGAAAATTCAGGAGGTATGGAATAATTGAATAAAGAAATATATTCTGATAAGATCCGCTGTAAAAAACAATTACCCCGGCTACAAGCGAGGAAATAGCTGAACCTTTTTGCGACCATGAACGGGTATGTCCATAATAATTTATCTTTTGATCTTCCCGGTTTTTTAACCTGAGGTAGTCCATGATCATGCCTTTATGTGTACCGGTGCGGAAAGCGTCGCCAATTCCATATAATACAAACGCTGCTAAAAACAGCCAGAAATTCCCGGAAAAATAAAAAACTGCAAAAGAAAACATATAAGCAATAAATGATCCCAGTAGCGATCGTTTGCGACCATAAGTGTCTGCCACTATTCCCGAAGGAATTTCAAAAACATTGATGCTAATTTCACGGACAGCATATAAAATACCAATCTGGGTGTACGATAATCCTTTCTCTACCAGGAATAAAATAAAAAAAGCTTCAAAAAAGCGCAGGTTCTTCAGAAATCCATACAAACTGAATTTGTAATACTGCCGGTCTTTTATAATCTGATCCACTTGTTACTTATTTGGTTTCAGAACCAATTCATCGTATTCAGAGCCATCAACAACTGCTTCGATTAAAACCGGGCTATTCATTGAAAAAGCTTTGACCAGAGCATTCTGGAAGGCATTACTGTTTTCAACCCTGATAACGGGAACTCCGAAAATATAATCTGAAGCAGGGTAAATTTCGTCATCCAGCCTGGTACCGTATTCCCGGTTATATCTCTTTTTGCCTTGTTTAATATCGATAAGCGAAAGACTGTTATCGAGGATAACCACAAACACAATCTGTAAATTCAATCTCCTGGCGGTAGCCAGTTCTCCTGCCATCATCCTGAATCCACCGTCACCCATAAGGCAGGCAACCGGTAGCCCTGGGTTTATCAGTTTTGCGGCCATTGCTGCCGGTACTGCAAAACCCATTGACGACCAGCCATTGGTCATCAACAGTTTTTCGGGTGCCGGGGTTAACCATTGTTGCCCCACCAGATGCAAATGTGCACCCACATCAACTGTTAATATCCCTTCCTGTGGAAGTTGGTTTCGTAATCCTGCCACTACAGCCCGGGGACCGAATGACCCTTCCTTCGGCGCCAGTTCCCGGAACATTTTTGTTTTTGTTATTTGCACCTGTTTCAAATCCCATCCATTTTTAAATAGCGAGACTTTCAACAAGGATTGTAATGTTTCCTTAATATCATTTACAACATTTAAAACATACGGCACTTTTTTTTCATCCACATCAGCCGGGAAAGTATTTATATGAATCAATAAAACGTTGGGCATCCAGTCTTCATAATTAAATTCCACTGGGTCGTAACCAATTCCGATTACCAGGTCTGCCTGGCTGTAGGTTTTTGCAACCCGGTTTGATAAGGCATGAAACAATACACCTGCATATAAAGGGTGGTTTTCAGGGAAAATTCCTTTAGCCATTGGAGTTAAAACAACCGGAGCCTGTAACTTATCAGCAAACTCAATTATTGTAGAAGAAATATTTGCCTGTACTGCATTCAACCCAATTGCCAGTATTGGTTTTTTTGCTTTTGATATTAATTCTGCAGCTTTTTTAATTGCTATATTAATAATTCTGTCAGAAATGATTTTTTTCTCCCTGAAAAATGGATTACCATTGTTCTGAATAATCTCCTCATTTCCAATTCCCGCCGGAACACCAATATGAACCGGACCTGGTAAATCAGATAATGAAATTTGTGCAGATTCAAAAATTATTTCTCTGATCCGGTTCGGAATAAGATGCGTGGTCCACTTTGTGATCGGGCGGAAAAGTGCCTGATGATTTATACCCATCTGGACAGTCCTGCCTTTTAAAAAATCCGGCATTTCATCTGTAAAAACCAGTACAGGATTCCGGTCGAGGAAAGCACAGCCTACGCCTGTACTGAGGTTGGTAGCTCCCGGTCCGAATGTCCCAAAACAGGCACCTGGCTTCCCGGTCAGCCTGCCTGTAACTGAAGCCATAAAAGCTGCCGTGCTTTCATGAGAGGTAAGGATAAATTCAATTCCATTGGTTTTACGAATTGCTTCAATATAATCAATCATATTGCCGCTGGGAATGCCAAAAACAAATTTAATCCCATGTTCTTTAAGGGCAGAAACCAGCTTAGTGGCAACGGTATCCATGGTAATTATTATTGTATTATTTCAAGAATTTCTTCTACAGGCAAGTCTGGTTCAGTAACCTCATATTGTGCCTGACTGTAAAATTCATTCCTTTTTTTCAAGGTTTCATCAATAAAACTGATCAGCTCTTCTTTTGATTTTCCCTTAATCAGCGGGCGTTCAGTTTTGGAATGCATCAAACGGTAAGCTAATATTTTAGGATCAATATTCAGATATATTGTTTTACCGCTTTTATTCATCAATTCCATATTATCGAAAAAACAGGGGGCTCCGCCACCAGTTGCAATAACAACATTTGTAAATTCCGATAGCTCATGAAGTGCCTTTTGTTCTTTCAGCCTGAATGCCTCTTCCCCATCTTCTGCAAAAATCTGGGGGACTGTCTTATAGTTCCTTTCTTCAATATAGTGGTCCATATCGACAAAAGGAATATTCAATTTATTGGCTAACTTCCTGCCCAGGGTTGATTTTCCGCATCCCATATATCCGATAAGGTATATCTTCATAACATGCTAAAAGTAAAAAGTAAAAAGTAATTAGACAAAAGATTGATTCGTAAATATACTGAGGATGTTGCGTTTTCAAAGTACAATTATGCTTAGAACAGCGACATCTGGCTGTTGTCTTCCTTATCTTTTTTAGGCCGGGTTACTTCAAAAGGAATGTCTTCAAAATCGATAAATTCCTCCTCCTCGTTCTCTTCTTCCGGTTTATCATGTTCATCCTTGATTATCGGCTCAAGTTCCTTAATGTTTTCAACCTGGTAATTAGATAATCGTTTGCCTTTGGCTTTCCACGATTTTACCCCGATAAATTCAGCAACCTCAATGATTTCATTTTCCCGTTCCGAATTTTTCCCGCCAAATTCAATTTCCAGCCTTGGATATCGTACCCAGGTAATGCTTACCAGTTTATTTTCAGGATTTTCCCCGATAAACCTGATCAGTTTCCCTTCTGATTCATCAATTTCAAATCGTTTTACATAGTAGAAATCCTGTTCTGCATCGTAATACACAGCCGAAAGGATTTTCCCCTTATCGTATTTTTCAATAGTCAGGATGTTATCTTCAAAGTGGTTGCTCAGGTCGTAATTATAAAGCTGGTAACTACCGTTTTTATATAATACCAGGATCAGGTCCTCACCCAAAAATTCACCAAGGTATTTTCCTCTTTTATCAGCATTTAGCCTGAGCACGTCCTCATCGAACCAGATTTTCCGGCCACCCAGTGTTGAAACTCCTTTTTCTTTTAATGTAATTTTATGGACATCGTGTTTTGTCAGGATATTCCCCATCGACTGGCGGCCTTTAATTGCCAGTTCGCCAAGGTCAACCTCAAATTGAATATTTTTAATCCTTGGCTTATATTTTAATGTAATTTTTAAAGTTTCGGCTTCTCCATTCGGGTTGGCTGAAAAATAGGTAATCTTCGACCCTTTGGTTCCCTGTGTTAAATCATACTCTTTATCGCGGGTGACACCCGTTACCGAAAACCTTTTCATGTATGAGAATCCGGTTTTTCCATCACGGTAAACCACGTTGTAGATTGTACGTTTATCGCTCTTTTTAAATACGTCCACATACATAATATTCTTTCCGGCAAAAGCTTTTTCAGTAACTTTTGTCACATAGTAGGTTCCTTCCCGCCTGAAAATAATAATATCGTCAATATCGGAACAATCACAAACATATTCAGCTTTTTTAAGCCCGGTTCCAACAAAGCCTTCTTTTTTATCGATATATAGTTTTTGGTTGGCTACAACAACTTTTGTGGCCACAATATTTTCAAAACTCCTGATCTCGGTTTTCCGTTCTTTCCCCTTTCCATATTTGTTTTTCAGGTGGCTGAACCATTTTATTGTATAGGGTACGATGTTTTCAATATTGTTTACTACATCGGCAATTTCATCTTCTATCGATAATAAATTGTCGTTAGCCTTATCGGTATTGAACTTCAGGATCCTTGCAATCTTTATTTCCATCAGGCGGAGGATATCTTCACGCGTAATTTCCCTTTTCAGGCCGGGTTTAAAAGGGTCCAGCCTTTTATCGACATGAGCTACAGCCTGATCCATGTTTTCAGCCTGTTCAAACTGTTTGTCTTTATAAATCCGTTCTTCAATAAATATTTTTTCAAGTGAAGCAAAATGCCATGATTCTTCGAGTTCTGCTTTTCTAATCTCCAACTCCTGTTTAAGCAATTGAAGAGTACTGTCGGCCGATCGTTTGAGTATTTCTGAAACACCTATAAACAGCGGCTTATCGTTCTCAATGATGCATGAATTCGGTGAAATTGAGGTTTCACAATCGGTAAAAGCATAAAGGGCATCAATGGTTTTATCGGACGATACACCGGGTGCAAGGTGAACAATTATTTCAACATTTTCGGCCGTATTATCATCGATCTTTTTAACCTTGATTTTTCCTTTGTCAGTGGCTTTTATGATTGATTCGATCAGTGTGGAAGTTGTTTTGCCAAACGGGACTTCAGTAATTACGAGGGTTTTATTATCACGCTTTTCAATTTTGGCCCTTATTTTAATAAAACCACCTCTTATGCCGTCGTTGTATTTGCTAAAATCAGCAAGCCCTCCGGTTGGAAAATCAGGAAATAATTCAAAGTCTTTCCCTTTCAGATAGGCAATCGATGCATCCAGCAATTCTATAAAATTGTGGGGCATCAGTTTGGAAGCCAGCCCGACAGCAATCCCGTCAACACCCTGTGCAAGAAGTAAGGGAAATTTTACAGGTAATGTTACCGGTTCCTTTTTCCTTCCATCGTACGAAAGTTTCCATTCTGTTGTTTTTGAGTTAAAAAGAACTTCAAGGGCAAATTTCGAAAGCCTTGCTTCAATATAACGTGGCGCAGCAGAACCATCGCCGGTAAGAATATTTCCCCAGTTTCCCTGTGTTTCAATTAAAAGGTCTTTTTGCCCTAACTGGAC
>JAFGGF010000089.1 GCA_016930735.1 Prolixibacteraceae bacterium | reverse complement strand
TGATGGTGCAAACCTGGGTCTTGGTTGCGGAAATCCTCAGGCAATAGCACAGTTGAAAAAAGGAGAAATTGTGGTTGACCTGGGAAGCGGAGCCGGATTTGATATATTCCTTGCAGCAAAAAAAATAGGAGAAAAAGGATTAGCAATAGGTGTTGATATGACTCATGAAATGATTGCCAGAGCCAGGGAAAATGCTGAAAAAGAGAATTTCAACAATGTCGAATTCAGGTTGGGTGAAATTGAAAACCTGCCGGTTGCCGATAATTTTGCCGATGTAATAATTTCCAATTGTGTGATAAACCTTTCACCTGAAAAACAAAAGGTTTTTAATGAAAGCTACCGGATCCTGAAACCCGGAGGAAGGCTTGCAATTTCTGATGTAATTGCGCTCGGTAAAATGCCCGAATATGCAAAAGAAGATATGGAACTTTATTCTGGATGTATTTCCGGTGCATCAACAAAAGCTGAAAATGAAGAAATGCTGAAAAAAGCAGGTTTTAAACAAATTAAAATCACACCTAAAAACGAAAGTAAAGAATTTATAAAAGACTGGAATCCTGAAATAAACCTGAATGATTTTGTGATTTCAGCTACTATTGAGGCAGTTAAATAATCTTTTTAAAAACATTATAAGGCTCTCATTCAATTATCGGGAGCCTTTTTTGCCTTCAATCATAATTTTCAGTATTTTTCTGAAAAAAAGAAAATGGCTGACCCTGACAATATTCCTGAAGAATTCCTGCATTATATCTGGGAAAACAAATTGTTTGACAGTGAAGAAATCTTTACAGTAAACAACGAACCTGTAAAAGTCATTTACCAGGGACAAAAAAATAATAACTCAGGCCCTGATTTTTTTAATGCCAGGATAAAAATAGGCAAAACCCTCTGGGTCGGGAATGTTGAAATTCATAAACATTCTTCCGAATGGCTTGAACACAACCACCAGGATGATAAAGCATACAACAATGTTATTTTACATGTAGTTGAAAAATATGATAATCCGGTTTTCAGGACTACAGGAGATGAAATACCAACACTGATCCTGAATTTCCCTGGAAGGATCAGGACCAATTATAAACGCCTGTTATTTTCCAAAACAAAAATTGCCTGCGAGGAACAATTCCATAAAATTGATTTGTTTGCTGTAAAACTTGGATACCACCGTTTAATGATCGAAAGGCTGGAATACAAAACAAAGGAAATTATGCAGCGGCTTTCGGAAAATAATAATAACTGGAACGAAACTTTTTATCAGTTTTTAGCCCGGATATTTGGTTTTAAAATAAATGCACTTCCTTTTGAAATGCTGGCAAAATCGGTTCCCCTGAACATTTTATCAAAACACAAAAAAAACATATTCCAGATCGAAGCCTTGTTATTCGGTAATTCCGGATTACTGAATGAACAATTACTTGGTGATGATTATTACATTAACCTCAGGAATGAATTTTCATTCTTCTTCAATAAATACAAACTGAAAGGCATTGAAAGCCATTTATGGAAATTTATGCGTTTACGCCCGGTAAATTTCCCTACCATCCGGATTGCACAATTTGCTGCCTTAATTGTCAAATCGGAAGCCTTATTCTCAAAAATTATTGAAATAAAAAGGCTCGAAGAAATTCAGAATTTATTTAATGTAGCAGCATCGGAATACTGGGACACACATTATCGTTTTAATAAAAAATCAAATTATAATGCAAAAGAACTTGGCCATACTTCAATCAATACAATAATAATAAATGTTGTAGTACCTTTTCTTTTCGTTTATGGCGAATCACAACTGAGGAATGAATTAAAAGACCGCGCACTCGACTTCCTCGAAAAACTTCCACCGGAAAAAAATTCGGTTATTGAATCCTGGGAAAAACTTGGAATAAATGTAAGGTCGGCATTTGAAACACAGGCATTGCTTCAATTAAAAAATTTTCATTGCGATCAAAAAAAATGCTTAAATTGCCAGATAGGAAACAAGCTGGTTAATTTATAGTATGGCACAACAGGGTAACAGGTTTCAGGAAATTTCAACACGGACTATTAAGGTAGCCATAGGGCTGAGTATATTTATGCTCGGAGGAGGAACTCTTGGATACCACCTTATTGAAGGATGGCCGCTGCTAAGTTGCCTTTACATGACTGTGATTACTATAGCCACAGTTGGTTTTAAGGAAGTTATGCCATTATCTGACAGCGGGATGATTTTTACTATAATCCTGATCCTGTTCAGCCTAGGTAGCCTTGCATATGTCAGTGTTACCCTGGCACGCTTTGTTTTCGATGGGGAATTGGCAAATTATATAAAAACATACAGGGTGGACAAAAAAATATCAAAACTCAAAGACCATGTTATAATTGTTGGTTATGGCCGTAACGGGGAGCAGGCAGCCATTGAACTGGCAGAACACAACATGGAGTTTGTTATAATTGACAAACGTGACAATGTAATTTCAAGGGTCAGTGAAGATTCAAAATTACTTTATATAAAAGGTGATGCAACCCATGAAGACATACTGGAACAGGCCGGCGTGTATAAAGCAAAAGCTTTGATTGCAACCACACCAAACGATGCCGATAATGTATTTGTGGTTCTTACAGCGCGGAGCATGAATCCGGCCCTGACCATTGTTGCCAGGGCTTCAGAACTCGAATCGGATGTTAAATTAAAACGCGCGGGAGCATCAAATGTAATCATGCCCGAACGTATTGGAGGGCAACGAATGGCAAAGCTCGTAACTCAGCCCGATGTAGTTGAATTCGTGGAACATATCCTGCTTCAAAAAAGCAAAGATGTTAGTATTGAAGAAGTTTCGTGCAAAAAAATGGCTAATTGTTTTATCGGTAAATCAATCGGAGAATTAAAAGTCAGAGATATTTCAGGAGCAAATATAATTGGTATAAAAGTAAGTGGTGCCCGTTATGTTTTTAATCCCGATCCGGGGATGATCCTTTCTCGAAACGACCAGCTTTTTGTTATCGGAAGCCCTGAGCAAATTAAAATTCTCCGCGAAAAAATGGAAACCGAGGTTTAAAATAGTAAAACTGAATATTTAAAAGGTAACATTTATTTCTTTGAATTACCTGTGGAAATAGCCGGTTTAACGGGCAAATAAAAATTGGTAACAATTATCTAATTTATTGATTATTTTGGCAGTTGAAAATAAGTTATTAAAAAATGACAAGGAAAATATTGTTTTCAATATTGATTTTACTGGTTTTTACAAACTGCGAAAAAGATGACTCTGAGTTATATGAAGAGGTACTGAAGGTTGAAGCAAAGTCGGTAAATGAAACAGGCAACCAACGTTTTTTTATCCTGATCGAGAATAGCACATCAACTCCGGTATTCAGGGAATTCCAGAATTACACAGATTATACATTTATCCGAAACGGGAAGATAAAAGGAGATAAGGTAAACATACATACGATTTCATTAAATACATTTGGCGATACTCCAAGTTATGTTATCAGAAGTTATTTTTCGGTTCCCATAGGGAGAGTTGCTGTTTTTGGAAGAGACAACATATTAAATGAAAAAAGTGCAGCTTCAAGAGTAAAACTTGAATTTGAAAACATACCGGATTTTGATATTGTTACACGTTCAGCACACCTGCAAACACACTGCCATACCCAAAAAACATTTTTAGATGTTCCCTGCGAACCGGTTGGCTACAATACTTTCCCGGCTAATGAAACATTCTACTCATGTTTTCAGAAAGGCACTGAAGCCAGTTATTTACTTAGTAAAATCAGAACAAATGAATCAACGTTTACCATAGTTTTCGACAGTTTAAATACACAAATGTCCCATTATCATCTTCCTAAAATGATGGGGAATTCAAAAATGTCGCAAATTTCTGTTATGGCTTACGATTCACAAATTAATGCAATCCAGTTATTCAATTTGAATGATGTTTCAATCTTCCAGGAAGATAATATTGATTTTTTTGTTCCCGTTTCAGAAATGAATATAAATCATTTTCTTATCGAATATTCAACATTTATCGGGAATACACTTTACAGCCATGTTTTTTCTTCTGAAAACATCGTTACAACACCTGAATTAATTGATGCAGAATTATCTGCAGCTTCTGTAATAAACCGGGATATTGATATTTCTGCTACAGGTGAATTTGATTTTATGTCGGTTCGCATTAATTTCGAAGGTTCAAGCTGGACATTTTACGGGGCAGGGGACGAAGATTTGTATTACCCTGATTTTCCAATTGAGTTAACCGAAGCGGCAGGATACCCCGATTTCCCTGAAAATTCAGAAACAATCAATATTTCCCTGTTTGATTATTCAGAATTAAGCGGGTACAACGATGCTTTAGAAATACTGATGGATGACTCTCGTGCATTAATGGATAGCACAGGGCTGAGCTACAGAAGCCTGAACCGTATTATAACATATAATCATTAAGTTATTCCTGTATCTGCTCGTGAAAATCGGTTGATAAAACTCTGAATTCTGTCCTCCGGTTAATGGCCATTGCAGCTTCCTTTTGAGATTCCTCAGGGAGGTTATTAATAAATTCTTCGGTAAGTTCATCTCCTCTTTTCAGGAAGCTATATTTCCTGGCAAGTGCACGGGTGACTTTTTTGGGCCATGTTTCGCCATAGCCTTTGGCTACAAGTCGTTGTGGATTAATTCCTTTCGAAATTAAATAATCAACAACACTTTGGGCCCTTCGCTGCGAAAGTTCAAAGTTAAACTGGTCGCTACCAATATGGTCGGTATGTGACATTAATTCTATTACAATGGTTGGATTTACTTCAAGTATATCAATTAAAGTATCAAGGGCAATGATCGATTCAGGCGTTAACTCTGCAGAGTTAAATGCATAATTAATATTTTCAACTTTAATTGGTGCATCGGTAGGAGTTAAGTTCAAATCGACTTTAAATTCCTTACTGTCTTCGAGGCCTATAGTATTTAATATAGATTTATCGTTCAGATAGCCATCATCAAATGCTGCAATAATATATTCGGT
>JAFGGF010000445.1 GCA_016930735.1 Prolixibacteraceae bacterium | reverse complement strand
ACGAATATTAAAATCGATGTTGGCAAGCGCGTCCAGTTCGTTTAAAACAATATCGATGTTATCTGTGCCAATCCCGGTTGAAATAACAGAAATCCTTTTGCCTTTATATAAGCCTGTAATTGTATAAAATTCTCTGTTTCTTGCCTTTAATTGTATACTTTCAAAGTTGGAGGCTACCATTTCCACGCGCCCCGGGTCTCCTACGAGAATAATTTTTCCCGCAATTTCATCCGGTTTCAGGTGAAGATGGAACACCGATCCGTCTTTGTTAATTATTAGCTCCGATTCTTTAATCATAACAGTTTTGCGATAAAAGGGATTCAAATCTATTTATTCAGATACATTAAGTCAATAATTTTAAGTGCTTAAATATTAACAGTTAAGAAAAAAATCCCCGGAAGGATGTTGATATGTCCCGATTTTGGGAAAATTGGCCCGATATTAACAGAATTATTGTCGTGCCAGATTTTAATGAGCTTTAATTGTTAATAATCCTGACCGTATAAAAAGAATTATTATATATCGAAAATATAACCCTATTCCCATATTATCTTGTAAATTTGTTTTCATATAAATAATAAATATTAAAGTTATGAAATTGAATTTTAAAACTTCGTATATCGTAATTGGTGTTATTATACTCGTGGTATTATTGATTTTTGGAGGCAGAATGTTCTTAATAATACAGGCAGGTGAAAGAGGAGTTATTTTCCGTCCATATACTTCCGGGCTTGATAAGGAAAATATTTATAGTGAAGGATTCCATATTATTGCACCCTGGAATGAGATGTATATTTATAATGTTCGTGAGCAGCAACGTGAAGAAACGATGGATGTTCTTGATAAAAACGGTTTATCCATAAGTATGGATGTTACAGTAAGATTTAATCCCAGTTATATTAAAATTGGATTTTTGCATGAGCAATTCGGAGTCAATTTCGTAAATGTACTTGTGGTCCCTGAAGTCCGGTCTTCAGTCAGGCAAGTTGCGGGAAGATATACAGCAGAAGAGATATATTCTACAAAAAGAAGTGAAGTTGAGCAGTCGATTATAAATGAAACAAAAGAGGTGCTGGGGGAAAACTATATTGATATGCGTGCGATGCTGATCAGGTCAATTAACCTGCCTCCTCAAATAAAAGATGCAATTGAAGGTAAGTTAAAAACCGAACAGGAAGCTTTGGCTTATACTTTCCGCCTCGACAGGGAAAGATCGGAAGCAGAACGCCGGAGGATAGAAGCAGAAGGAATTGCAGCTTATAATCGGATAATTAATGCCAGTTTGACGGATAAAATATTGAAACAGAGGGGTATTGAAGCTACAATACAATTATCTGAATCGTCAAACGCCAAAATTATTATAATTGGAAATAATGAAGATGGCTTACCCTTGATTTTAGGGAATAATTAATAAATTTCATCATAGCAGAAAAATCTCCTGTTCTTATTAATAATAATTTTAGTAAAAGTCAGGCAAGGGCAATAATAGTCAGTGATTCGATTTAAGATAATAAATTTAAAGAATATATAATAATAATAAACACAAATTAAGGAATAGAAAATAGTTGACCTTGGAATCTTCCGTGTTATTTATTTCTTATAATTTATTTATTATTTCGAATCATTTAAGACTATTAAATATTAATAATTTCAATGAAAAGAATCAATAATCCTTTTACGGTGCATAATGCTGAAGAGTACAACTGTTTTGGTTGTTCCCCAAATAATGAATTGGGATTGCAGCTTGAGTTTTTCGATACCGGTAAAGAACTTGTAACAAAGTGGAATCCAAAAAACTGGTTGGTGGGCTATAATCAGATTTTACATGGTGGAATACAGGCTACGTTAATGGATGAAATTGCAGGTTGGGTTGTTTTAACCAAATGTGAAACAGCGGGTGTAACAACAGAGATGAGTATAAAATATTTAAAACCGGTTTATATAACCCGTGGTGAAATTGAAGTCAGGTCTGAGTTGAAAAGTTTTGAAGATGGAAAGGCAATCATTAGCTGTAAATTATTTGATGGTGAAGGCGAATGCTGCGCAACAGGTGAAATTAAATATTTCTGTTATCCCGAAAAAATTGCACGAAGAAAACTACATTACCCGGGAGTGGAGGCTTTTGGTGTTTCCGTATCAGAATAAAAAAAGAATTTTAAAGATTCCGACACCCAAAAATGTACTGATAGCATATCCTACAACTCCCACAGCTATACCCGAAATTATAACATTTTTGTTTTTAAGGGCAGCCGCAACAACCGGTACAAAAGGTGGAGAATAAGTTAATGCTGTTATTGCAATTATGGTGTTATCAGTATCAACTTTAAAAATCCATGATAGTCCTACATGGAAAAATATAGATCCGAAAACAACATAAAATACATATAAAAACAAATACCAGTTCTGATGTTGCATCATTGCTATCAGATTTCCCTGTGAGGCAACAACCAGTGAGAATACGATAATCAGGTACATACCTACCTGGAAACTTTTTTTAATTTTCCTTATAAAACCTACATAGGATGCCGCAATACCCAGTGCTGAAATTAACAATATGGTAACCATCATATTATATTCTTTAGGAACCAGAAAATATGCGATTCCACCAATTATGACAACAACCAGTGCCACACCAAGCGATTTTAAAATATCCGGAATTCCTTTCCGGGTCAACATTCCACTGTAATCTTCCATCCCGTGGGTTTCGAGCGAAATGTCCTCCTTCATTATCCGTTTGTGTTTTTCATTAAATGACGGCAGAATTACGCCAAAGGTCCTTTGTGCTATTGTCATTAGGAATAAAATCGCAACAGCACCTATAACAATGTCAAAAGTATTGGTCAAAACCAGTGTGTCGGGTGTTACATTTACCGCCATCCCTACTGCTACCAGGCTGTAGGATGCACCTGTATAACAACCAACGAGCATTGCTGATACTGCTTCGCATTCACCAAATAAATTCCGGAAGATAAAAAAACCTGCAAAGATTATTACAAGCAGCGATACCATTGCCAGCACAAATGAAACAACAGCTCCTCTGGCAAATTTCATCCAGCGTTTAAAATCGATGGAAAATAACAACAATGGTATTGCAAACAGAACCGTAGCAGACATAATATTTGATTCCAGCGATTTGATTTGGTTTACGGTAAAGTCTTCATTGGTAATTTTGCCCTGATCATAGAACTCAAGCATCTCAGTTTTTGTCAGTGGGCCTTCCACTGTCTCGCTGTTGTAACCATCGCTTCCGCTGGGCAGGATGCCTGAATTTCCCAGCAAAAGCCCCAGAGCGTAAGCAAGTACTATGGCTCCGATTCTGTTTATTAATTTCGATTTTCGGCAGAGGTAAATTAACAGTATAGGTGTGAGGAAGAAATACAGCAGCAGCAACAGTGTAGTAACCATAAGTTTTTCAGTTTAGTCAGAACAAATATAGAAATAGCTTTCAGAATAAAAAATCCCTGCCTTTTTTAAAAAGCAGGGACAAAAATTCGTTTCAACTCTGATTAACCCATTGTAACAATTACTTCACAGGTTACTGAATTTTGAATCGGAATAGTATTGCCGGTAATTTTTTCTCCGTTTACAATTATTTCTTTGATCCCTTTTGAGACCCTGTCCGGATTTTTAACTTTAATATTATATGTAGTCCCCCTGAATTTTCTGGCGACCTCAAATCCGTCCCAATCATTTGGGATACAAGGATCCACTGTCAATCCATTGTAAACAGGTTGAATACCCAGAATGTAGCGTGTTATGGCAAAATAATTCCAGGCTGCAGTCCCTGTGAGCCATGAGTTTTTTGCCTCCCCTGGTTTCCATGAATCTTTACCTGCTATCATCTGTGCATAAACGTAGGGTTCAGTCCGGTGTAAATCACTTATTTCTTCGAGGTAAGAAGGGCAGATTTTGCTGTAATAATCAAAAGCCCTGTTTCCGTTTCCCACAACAGTTTCGCCGATCATAATCCATGGATTATTGTGGCAGAAAATACCTGCATTTTCTTTGTATCCTTCAGGGTAACTTGTAATCTCCCCTTTGCTTAAATCGTAAGCAGTATATGCAGGATTATTTAATACAATCCCATATTCACAATCGAGGTATTTTTTTACCGAATCCAGAGTTTTTTCTGTTTTACCATCCTCTGCCCCAATGGCTGCCATGGTACAAAAGCCATTCGACTCGATAAATATTTTACCTTCTTCATTTTCATTGCTTCCTATTTTCCTGCCGAAAAAGTCGTATGCCCGTAAAAACCATTTACCATCCCATGCATGTTCCAGGATTGCCTTTTCCATTTTATGAATATGATTTTGAACCGATTCAGCTTCTTTTTCTTTATTCAGTTGTTTTAACAGCCCGGCATAATCTTTTCCATATAAAACAAACATTCCGGCTATCATAACAGATTCAGCTACTCCGCCTTCTTTATTTTCAGTAGTTTGGAATGATTCATCCGGATTATTTGAAAAACAATTCAGGTTCAGGCAGTCGTTCCAGTCGGCCCTGCCAATTAAAGGCAATCCATGCGGTCCAAGGTTGTTAATTACATGTTCAAACGATTTTTGTAAATGGTGAAGTAAAGGTTGTGCTTTTGATTCATCGTTATCATAAGGGACCAAAGCATCGAGGATTGAAAAATCGCCTGTTTCTTTTATATAAATTGTAGTTGATAAAACCAGCCACATCGGGTCGTCATTAAAATTTCCACCGATATCGGAATTCCCTTTTTTTGTTAAAGGCTGGTACTGGTGGTAAGCGCCCCCGTCTTCGAGTTGTGTTGCAGCCAGGTCAAGTATCCTTTCGCGTGCTTTTTCAGGAATAAGGTGGACAAATCCAACCAGGTCCTGGTTCGAATCACGAAATCCCATGCCCCTTCCGATACCAGATTCAAAATAGGAAGCAGACCTTGACATATTAAAAGTAACCATGTTTTGATACTGGTTCCAGATATTTACCATCCGGTCCAGTTTTTCGTCGTGGCTTTTAAGGATAAAAGCTGACAATAAATCATTCCAGTATTTTTTCAACCCAGAAAAAGCATTTTCAGCTTTCTCAGTTGTGTCAAATCTTTTAATTAACTGATGTGCTTCCTTTTTATTAATAACTTTAAAAGATTCCCATTTTTCTTCATCGGGATTTTCTATATAGCCCAGAACAAAAACAAATTCCTTTTCTTCGCCAGGATTGAGGTTTACTTCAATATAGTGAGAAGCAATCGGTGACCATCCGTGTGCAACAATATTTTTAGGCTTTCCTTCAATAACAACATCGGGATTGTTATATGAATTGTATAATCCTACAAATGATTCCCTGTCGGTATCAAACCCGTCGATTTTTGAATTCACTGAGTAGAAGGCATAATGGTTCCTTCTTTCACGGTATTCAGTTTTGTGGTATATGGCCGATCCTTCAATTTCAACTTCACCTATTGAATAATTGCGTTGGAAATTAGTCATGTCATCCAATGCATTCCACAGGTTCCATTCAACAAAGGAAAACAGTTTTAATTTTTTTTCTGTTTTTGAATTGTTCGATAATTTGACTTTCTGGATTTCTGCATTCTCACCAAGAGGTACAAAATACAAAACATCTGCCTCAACCTGATTTCGTGTACCTTTAATCCGGGTATAGCCCATTCCGTGCCGGCACTCATAATTTTCAAGCTGAGCTTTAACTGGTTTCCATCCCGGCGACCAGATATCACCTTTGTCGTTGATATAAAAGTATTTACCGTTATCATCAATGGGTACATTGTTGTACCTGAACCGGGTTATCCTCCTGTATCTGGCATCTTTATAAAAACTATACCCGCCGCCCGTATTTGAGATCAGGCTGAAAAAACTGTCGTTTCCCAGATAATTTATCCAGGGCCAGGGTGTTTTCGGGTTTGTTATAACATATTCTTTATTTGTGTCGTCAAAAAATCCGAATTTCATATCTGTTGGTTTAAATTTTAGATCCGTAAAAATAGGCGTTCCTGTATTACAAAAAAATAAAGGCCACTATTTTATTGCCAGTTCGGTAATTTTTCCGGCAATTTGTTGTAATGGCAAAATATAATCAGGTTTTGATAACTGAATACAGGAAAGCGGCATTGCTTTGGCTACAGCTGTTTCAGGGTCTTCCACTATTGAAATGCCGCCAAATTTATGAATCGATTTCATTCCAAGTGCACCATCGCTGTTTGAACCGGTAAGTAAAATTCCAAGCAGTTCTTTTTGAAAAACCCATGAAGCAGTTTCAAATAAAACATCGATAGATGGCCTTGAAAAATTTACTTTTTCATCGGTTGATAGGCTGAGTGAATTATAATTTTCAACCTGTAAATGATAATTTGGCGGGGCAAAATAAACAGTTCCTGCAACAAACTCTTCTTTTTCTTCAGCTTCTTTAACTGTGAAGAATGTTTTTTTATTCAATGTTGATAAATATGCATCTATCCGGTTGCTCCCAATGTGAAGGACAATAAATATGGGGATTTTAAAATTTTCAGGAAGATTGGCAAGAATTGCCTGGATTGCTTCCATCCCCCCATATGACGCCCCAATTACTATTGCCCGGATCATTTTACTGCCCCTTTCTTGTAAATTTTATTTTTTTTATCGATTACGGAGAAACTGTTTTCGAGTTGTGTAAACCGGATGCTTTCTTTTGTCCCGAGGCAAAGAAACCCGTTATTTGTAAGGCTGTCAGAAAAAAGGTTCAAAACCTTGTTTTGCAGTATTTTATCAAAATAAATAAGCACATTCCTGCAAAAAACCATATTTACTTCTGCAAAAACTCCGTCGGTTACAAGGTTATGGTCGGCAAAAACAACATTTTTAGCCAGCGACTTGTCAAACATTACCGAACCGTATTTTGCTGTATAATAATCGGATAAATTTGATTCACCACCCGATTTATTGTAATTGCTTTCATACAGCTCCATGTCCTGTTTTTTATATATCCCCTGTTTAGCTGTTTCAAGTACATTTTTATTAAAATCGGTTGCATAAATCCTCGTCCTGGGTAATAATCCTTCTTCTTTCAACAGGATTGCCAGTGAATAAACCTCTTCGCCTGTAGAGCATCCTGCAAGCCATACTTTTATATGTGCATAGGTTGATAAAACCGGAATCACTTTTTCACGCAACACCTTATAAAATGAAGGATCGCGGAACATTTCTGTAACGTTGATTGATAAATCCTGCAAAAATGTCCGGTAAAAGTTTTTTTCCCAAAGTAACTTTTTTTGAAGGTCGGTAACAGTAGCAAGGCTGCTCATTTTTAGCCGGTGCATAATACGCCGTTTTAAATGTGCTTTGCTGTAGTTCCTGAAATCGTAACCATAGGCCCGATTGACAGCATCAAGTAATAATTCGATTTCAAGGTCAAATAAATCTCCATTGTCTGCTCCGTAAACTAAATCGTTTACCGGCAAATCGTTATTCTCTGATAGCATTTCTGATAATGTTTTTTAATTCTTCCTCCTTAAAGGGTTTGCTTATAAAATCATTCATCCCCGCCTTAAAACATTTTTGTTTGTCATCGGAAAATGCATTAGCCGTTACAGCAACTATATAAATTCCTTTTTCTATATTTTTTTGTTTTTCATAATTCCTGATTTTTATTGTAGATTCAATGCCATCAAGTTCCGGCATTTGCATATCCATTAGGATAATATCGTATTTATTCTTTATAAATTTCTCATATGCTTCCATTCCGTTATTGGCAATATCACACTCAATTCCTATTTTTTTGAGCATCAACTGTGTTACACGCTGATTAACCATATTGTCTTCAGCATACATTATTTTTATATTGTCGGGGATGTCAATTATTTTTGTTTGGCCTTTTTTTGTTTCATCTTTGTATTCATAAGCCAGTTTAAACCAGAATTCAGATCCTTCTCCCAGTTTGCTTTCAACTCCTATTTCACCATCCATCAGCACAACCAGGTTTCTGCAAATTGCCAGTCCAAGCCCTGTGCCGCCATACTTTCTGGTTGTTGAAGTCTCAGTCTGAGAAAATTCTTTGAACAACTTTTGTTTCCCCTCATTCGAAATTCCAATTCCTGAATCAATTATTTTAAACAGAATTTCTGCTTTATAAATATCTTTATTGACAATTTCAGTAGATATAATAATTTTCCCTTCCTCTGTAAATTTTATTGCATTATTAACAAGGTTTGTAATGATCTGGTTCAGCCTTAACGGGTCACCTATCAAAGTATCAGGAATTCCGTTGTTTAATTCAATTTTTAGTTCCAGTCCTTTTTCGTCGGCATTGAATCTTAGTAATTTAACAATGTTGGAAATAACATCAAGCAGGTTGAATTCTATCTTTTCCAGGTGGATCTGCCCGGCTTCAATTTTTGAAAAATCGAGGATGTCATTGATAATATTCAGTAGGTTTTCGCCTGAGGTTGTTATTATCTGGATCAATTCATGCTGGTTTTTATCAAGTTGTGTTTCTTCCATAACTTTTGAGACCCCGATAATACCATTTAAAGGAGTTCTGATTTCGTGCGACATATTAGCCAAAAACATGGCTTTGGCACGTGTAGCTGCTTCAGCTTTTTCACGTTGTATTTCCAGTTCTTTGTTGTTTTCTTCCAGCTTTTCCAAAAGATTTTTAAGTTCTTCTTTCTGTAAATACAGGTCAAGGAAAATACGGACTTTGCCAACAAGGATTTCAGGGATAATTGGTTTAGGAATAAAATCGACAGCTCCGGTTTCAATTCCTTTGATAATATGCAGGTCGCTTTGATGAATGGCTGAAACAAAAATTACAGGCAGGTATTTGGTTTTTTTCCTTTTACGCATTAACGATAAGGTTTCATATCCATCCATACCGGGCATCTGGACATCAAGTATTGCCAGGGCAAAATCTTCGTTTATCGATTTACGTAAGGCTTCCATGCCTGAAGTAGCTCTTATAAAAGAAACATCAAAATCTGCCAGAATCATCTCAAGGCTGATCAGGTTTTCTATGAGGTCGTCAACAATCAGTATTTTTGGTTTATCCATTTTAACTATTTAAATAACCAGATTTTTAACAACGAAAATAATTTGTCAATATCAACGGGTTTTGAAATATAATCATTGGCTCCATGGTCGATAGCTTTCTGATAATCTTCTTTCATTGCCTTGGCAGTGAGTGTAATAATCGGGATGTTTTCAAATTCAGGCATCGACCTGATCCTGCTCATAGCTTCATATCCATCCATTACCGGCATCATTATATCCATTAAAACCAGGTCAATGTCGGAATTTTCTTTTAAAACTTCAAGCGCAACTTCTCCGTTTTCTGCTTCAAGCACTTCAATTTCTTTTTCTTCAAGTATTTGTGCAACTGCAAATATATTTCTAATATCATCATCAACCACAAGAATTTTCTTCCCTTTGTAACCTTCATCATTTTCATCAATCATCACAGGCCTGGCACTTTTGGGCAGAGTGTTTGCAACCTGATGTAAAAACAACGAGACTTCATCCATTAATCTTTCATCTGATTTGACACCTTTAATTACAATGGAGTCAGAATATTTATGCAATTCACGTAACTCCTTTTCTGTTAATTCGCGCGCTGTGTGAATAATAACATTAGGAACAGGGATATTTTCAGCGCTTAATTTTTTTAATAATTCCTGTCCGGAAAAATCAGGAAGGCCCAGGTCGAGGATAATACAATCAAAGGTTTTTGCCGAAATCAGGTCAAATGCCTGCTGTCCGTTTTTAGCATCATGAATGATTATATCCTTTTCTTCAAATAATAAATGGATTGCTTCCAATGTTGCCGGATCGTCTTCCACAACCAATACCTGGTTAAATTCCTTGTTTATTTTGCTTTCAAGGTTTTGTGAATAATTGCTGAAATCTTCAGACTCAGGAGTTTTTAATTCATCAAGGTCGGAAAGCGTATTATCTTCAATCTTTGTAACCAGGTGTATGGGCAACCTGCTTGTAAAAGTATTGTTTTTCAGTTTCTCAAGATCTTTTGGCTCATTGAGAGCTGCAGCAAGTATTACTGCTTTCGGCTGATATTTTTTAGCTAATATGATTCCGTCAGCAATGTTTGAAGAAGCCAGTACATTAAATTTCTTTCGGTGGCATAGTTCAAGTAGCTTTTGAGCTTTTGCCTTATCGGGGTGAATAATAAGGATTTTAATATCGCCGGTATATTTTCCTCTGTCATCTTCAATGAAAAACGGTATTTCAGGGATTAACTCCTTTGTTTCCTTTTCTTCTTTTATTTCAACTATTTGATTATCCAGCCTTTTTTCATTCTTTGAAGCAGGTTTAACTGCTTTATCATTTTCAGTTTCCAATATACTTCCAACCAGGTTTCTTTCGGTTGGAAGGAATATAATAAATGAAGATCCTACTCCTTCTTTACTTTTTACATGAATTTCACCCCCCAGTACGTTAACCAGTTGTTTCGAAATTGATAATCCCAGGCCGGTCCCCCCGAATTTACGCGATATGCTTCCATCTGCCTGCTGAAAAGCTTCAAAAATATCTTCAACCTTATTTTGAGGTATACCTACTCCTGTATCTTCAACCTCAATAAAAAAAGTATTCCTGGAATTTAAATGCTGACTTCTGAAGTTTGTTTGATCATCGGGAATTCCCATTTTTACTTTAATTCCTCCGGAACTGGTAAATTTAATAGCATTGGATAACAGGTTTTTGATGATTTGCATTAACCGCTGCCTGTCAGAAAATATTTTAGCAGGGAAATTTTCCGATTTTTCAATGTTAAGTGATAAGCCCTTGTCTTCAATAACTGTTTTAAAACCGAAGGAAATTTCGGAGCGGATATCCTCACTGGCAATATCCAGGAATTCATAAGTCATTTTTCCTGCTTCAATTTTCGAAAGGTCAAGTATTTCATTGATCAGTTCTAAAAGGTCTTTTCCGCTTTTATGAATAATATTAACAGATTTAATCTGTTCTTCCGTTAGGTTTTGTTTTTTATTCCCCGCCAGGAGTTTGGATAAAATAAGCATACTATTCAAAGGTGTGCGCAACTCATGCGACATATTGGCAAGAAATTCTGATTTATATTGGCTTGCCATTTCCAGTTCTTTTGCCTTCTGTTTTAATTCATCCTGAATTTTCAGCAATGAATTATTCTTTTTGGTAATTTCTTTCTTTTGTTCTTCGAGTTCTGTTGTTTTGTGTTCAAGTTCTTCATTGGCAACCCTAAGCTCTTCCTGCTGTATCTGTAGGTTTTTTTCACTTTCAGTCAGGATTTTTGTTTGTTCAGCCAGTTCTTCGTTTGCCACCCTGAGTTCTTCCTCCTGTGATTTCAATTCTTCATTTGATGTACGTAATTCTTCTTCCTGGGCTGTAAGTTCTTTATTGGCCTGGCTTAATTTTTCCTGTTGGGTTTTCAGTTCTTCATTCTGTTCCTGAATTTCCAGTTCAAGTTGTTTTAATTGAGTAATGTCCCTTGAAATCCCAAAGGTCCCGATTACGTTCCCTTTCCCGTCAAAATATGGCATTTTGGTAGATAAAACATATCTGACAGATCCATCATTCATTGTTTCTTTTTCAACATACCCTACTTTAGGCTTGCCGGTTTTCATAATCTCCTGTTCATCATCAAAAGCTTTTTGCGCATGCTCTTGATCCTGTATATCGAAATCAGAAAGTCCTATTAAATCAATATTCCCCGACGATTTAAAAATTTCCCTCATCGACCGGCTGACTTTCAGGAACTTACTTTCATTGTCTTTGAAATATATTGCATCAGGAATATTCTCTAGCAATGAATCAACAAGCGCTTTCTCCTGGAGCAACTGATCCTGAATTTGTTTTATTTCGGAAATGGTTTCTTCCAGTTGTTTTTTATTATCAAGAAGATTATCATTTTGCTCTTTTACTTCCACTTCCAGTTTTTTAATACTGGTTATATCCTTTGAAATTCCGAATGTCCCGATGCATTTTCCGGTTTCGTCATACATAGGAAGTTTTGAAACCGAGGTCCATAATTCTTCCCCTTTTTCATTAACTCCCTGCCTTATTTCATCAATAAATCCTTTTCCGGTTGCCATAATTTCCTTTTCCTCATTGAAATACCTTTGGGCATCTTTTTCAGGGTGGAAATCGAAATCATCCTTCCCAATAATTTCATCGGAAGATTTTGCACTGAAAAGGCTAACCATCGATTCGCTGATTCTCAGGAATTTACTGTTCTCGTCTTTAAAATAAATGTAATCAGGCAAAGTGCCTAACATTGCATCCAGTAAAGCTTTTTGACGGCGTAATTTTACCTGCATTGCCTTATTCTCTTCCAGGTTTAAACCAAGCTCTTCTTCACGCTTTTGTAATTCCCCTGCCTGCTCAAGTGTTTTATCCAAAAGTTCTTTATGCCTGAAACGGGCAACTGCAGCATTCAAATTAATGGAAATACTTTCACCTGCCTCTTTTATAAATTGCATTTTTAATTCGTTAAATTCCTCAGGTGCTGCTATTTCAATAACTGCCTGTATCTGGTCGTTATGAGCCAAAGGTATCAGGTAAAGCTTTTCCGGGTTAATTTCTCCTGTGGCACTGAAAATTTTATGATACTTGTTAAACGTATTTAAAATCTGAATCGATTTTGTGTCAGCTGTTTTACCGATCAATCCTTCCCCTGGTTTTATGAACTTCTGTACCTGCTCCGGATTTAGGCCTATCGATCCGGTAAATTCATAATGTTTAAGAACTTCATCATAAACATATACTGCTCCTAAAGGAAATTCAAGGAATTGGCTTAAATATGTAATAATTCGTGTTGATAGCTCACGTACCGAAAAATTACCCCGCATTAGGTTTTCAAGTTTATTTATGCCGTTCTGGATCCATTTCTCATTTTCCAACCTGTGGTTTACTTCTCTCAGGTTACGTGCCATTTCATTTAATGCCGCCGAAATCTCGTCATCCTTTGATAGTGGCGTTAGCTCAGAACTAAAGTCTCCATTTGATACTTTCTTTGAATAAGAAACTATTCGTTTCATTTCATTTTGTATCTTTTGTGAAGCAATTGAAAGTTCTCCAATTTCATTTTTTGTCCTGATTGGTATCGAAGTGTTTAAATTTCCTTTTGCTAGTTCTTTAAAATTTTCTGTAATTTTTTT
>JAFGGF010000088.1 GCA_016930735.1 Prolixibacteraceae bacterium | reverse complement strand
AGAAATTATAACGACCTGAAATCAAAAACGGAATTATTTACATCTGCTTTTTACAGCTCCACCCTTCCTCCTGAGGTAATTGAAGCTGTTGCAGCAAACCTTACAATCCTTAAATCGCCAACTGTTTTACGGCAAAAAGATGGAAGGCTTTGGGCATGGGAAGGTTGCCACGACCTGGGTGGCTGTTGTTATGGTTCGTGCACCCATGTATGGAATTATGCACAAGCAATTCCAAACCTTTTCCCCTATCTGGAAAGGACATTAAGAAATACAGAATTCGGAGTCAGCCAGAATGAAGAAGGACATCAGAACTTCAGGACCAGCCTGCCTATCCAGCCTGTTGAAAGCCATGGTTTCCATGCTGCTGCCGATGGCCAATTGGGAGGAATAATGAAAATATACCGCGACTGGCGGATTTCAGGAAATACCCGTTGGATGGAATCACTGTTTCCGAAAGTAAAACAAAGCCTCGATTATTGTATTCAAACCTGGGACCCCAAACATAAAGGTTATCTTGAAGAGCCGCATCATAATACATACGATATTGAATTCTGGGGACCTGATGGAATGTGCAACAGTTTCTATCTCGGGGCTCTGACTGCAATAATCAAAATGGGTGAAGCTCTTGGAGAGGATGTTTCTGAATATGCTGATCTTTTTGAAAAAGGAAAATCATTTATGGAATCGGAACTTTTCGATGGTGAATATTTTATTCAGAAAATTCAGTGGGAAGGACTGGATGCGCAGGATCCGACAAGCCTGCCGGAAGGTGGAATCAATATGAATTATTCAGATGAAGCCCGGGAACTTTTACAGAAAGAAGGTCCGAAATACCAGTACGGAACCGGTTGCCTTTCCGACGGTGTACTGGGTACCTGGATCGCAGAAATGTGCGGATTACCGGAATTTATTGATCATGTTAAAGTAAAAAGCCACCTCAATTCTGTTTATAAATACAACCTGAAAACTGACTTGTCGGACCATGTGAATCCACAACGTCCTTCATTCGGGCAGGGAACCGATGGCGGATTGTTGCTTTGCACCTGGCCAAAAGGCGGAGATTTAACTTTGCCGTTTGTTTACAGCAATGAAGTCTGGACAGGGATTGAGTATCAGGTTGCCTCCCATTTAATGAGCATGGGTGAAGTAGAAAAAGGCCTTGAAATTGTACAGGAAGTCAGAAAACGTTACGATGGCCGGATCAGAAATCCGTTTAATGAATATGAATGCGGACATTGGTATGCCCGTGCTATGTCAAGTTACGGACTTTTACAGGGATTAACAGGGATTCGCTATGATGCTGTTGATCAAATTCTGCATGTCGATTCAAAAATTGGTAATTTTAAAAGTTTTATTTCCACTGAATATGGATTTGGCACCGTAAATTTTAAAAACGGAAAAGCAGATTTGGATGTTGTTTTTGGAGAAATTCCGGTAAAAGAAATTCAAATTTCAGATTAATATATTTTTTCAATAAGCTAACTTCTGAACAAAATCCCACGTATGGTTGTATATAAATTGTTATCCAAATTGTTCGGTATGAAGTCAGTTATTCAAAATCAAAAATATGTATTAACATTTGCTTTTTTAACAATTTTATCATTCGGATGTATTGCCCAGCCCAAAGGTGAAACAATTTACCTGAAAAATTGTGCCCAATGCCATGGCTCCGACCTGAACGGGGGCAATGCCACCAGCCTGATTGACGGAGTATGGCAGTATGGCGATGAAGATGGTTATATCAGTCGGAATATTAAATTCGGCATACCAAATCTTGGAATGCCTTCATATGAAGAAACCCTGTCAGATTCAGATATCAGGGCTTTGGTTCAGTATATCAGGGAGTCGGAAAATAAGGTTGGGGCAACTCCCCCACCAATTCCTGAAAAAATTGAAACAATGGATTATGATATCAATGTTGAAATTTTTGTTGAAGGACTGGAAATTCCATGGGCAATCGACTTTATTGACAAAAATACGGCTCTTATAACCGAGCGCCCCGGTAGGTTACGAATTGTAAAAAACGGGATCCTTCAGGATGAGCCTGTTCAAAATATTCCTGAAGTTTTAAATGAGGGTCAGGGAGGCCTGCTTGATGTAGCCATTGATCCTGAATATAATGAAAATGGCTGGATTTACCTGGCGTACAGCCATGCACTCAAAAGCCAGAATGGCGACCGGCCGTTGGCAATGACGCGAATTGTAAGAGGGAAAATAGAAAACAACACCTGGACAAATCAGGAGGTTCTGTTTGAAGCACCACATGAAAACTACCGTCCAACCCGTCACCATTATGGGTGCCGGATCGTTTTTGATCCATGGGGATACCTTTATTTTTCAATAGGCGAACGTGGATATGGATTTGAAGCCCAGGATGTTTCGCTGGTAAACGGTAAGGTTCACAGGATCAACAAAGATGGAAGTATTCCGGAATCAAATCCTTTCAATTTTAATGATAGTGCCGGTAAAACAATTTATTCCTATGGGAACCGGAATATTCAGGGAATGGCAATCCATCCTGTAACCGGGCAACTTTGGGCTACCGAACATGGCCCTATGGGAGGAGATGAATTAAACCTTATTTTGCCGGGTAGAAATTATGGTTGGGAAACCATTACCTATGGAAAAAACTATAACGGAACTATAATAACAGAAGAAACCCACCGACCCGGAATGGAACAACCCGTTTTATACTGGAAACCATCGATTGCTGTTTGCGGGCTCGATTTTTATTGTAGCTCTCTTTTTAAAAAATGGGAAAATAAACTTTTGGTTGGTGCCTTAAAATATGAAGAAGTCAGGCTGCTTGATATTGAAGAAGACAGGGTAATGCACGACCAGATAATTTTTAAAGGCTATGGCAGGGTGCGCGACGTTTCCACAGGGCCTGACGGAGCCATTTATATTGTACTGAATGACCCGGGGACTGTTGTAAGATTAACCCCTGATAAAAACTAAATTATGAATTCCAGGGAGTTACAGCTTTTGTTCCAAATTCTTTTGCCGATACTTTATCGATTTTAACCTTAATGACTCCAACATTATTTACAGCCGGAACATTAAATTTGAATTTTTCATTGCTGTACTGAGCCATAAATATTGTGAGGCAACGTTCTTTTTCTTTAAAATTTTCAACTATTTCAACTTCTCCCTCCACGTTCACCGATTTTGATTTTACCCGGTAACTGCAACCCACCTGCACATCCTGGTATGCCAGTTCCTCACCCAAAGTCCAGTTAATACAAACCTTCGGATTTTTTTTCAGGGTTTTCCACATACGTCCCGATTGTGCCGAGTGCAGAATTATATAATCGCCATCTAAAGCAAAATTCATAGGTAAAACATAGGGCTGGCCATATACAGACATGGCAAGGTAACAGGTTTTACATGACTTAATTATCTCGTTAATTTCGTTCCTGTCATTTATGAATAATGTGCGCATAACTACATTGTTTTTTTAATGATCCAGATATCCTGTGGAATTCCCCTGCCTGAAACAGGCTCAGGTTCGATGTGTTCCAGGACTTCAGCCTTCGTGAATAATTTTAACATATAACTTTCAGGGTGAAAGGCCGAATAAGTCCGGTGCCCTTCTTTTACTTTTCCCCTCACAACCAGATCTCCCAAATCGAATATTTTTTTTTCTTTTTCTGTAAGTTTAATCCGGTAATGTTTTCCCTGGGCTGTTAAAAACAGGATGCCTCCCGGTTTCAAAACCCGGAAAAGTTCAGCATACCATTCACGGTGTTTTTCTTCTGAAAGATGTGTTAACACTGAATAACCGTAAATTATATCAAAAAAATTATCCGGATAAGGCAATTCTGCATTCAAAGGATTCAGGTTAAAACTTATTTCGGAAAGGTTATCTTTACACCATTCAATCGATTTTTGGTTATAATCGCTGCCATAAAACTCACAACTTTCGGTTAACAATGGCAAATGCCTGACCAGCCTTCCGGGACCACATCCCCAGTCCAGTATTTTTAAACCTTCTAAAGTTACGTGTTTCGACAAATGATCTACCAGCCATTGTGCTGACTCAACACCATCGGTAAAATATTTTTTATAATTCAGCTGATACGATTCGTACAAAAGGTAATCGGGAGGTAATTTCACTTCCGGGTTTTGTTCACAAAAAAAATTATTCGTTTTCCTGTACTTTATTTTCTCATACCTGAAATGCAGCCAGTCAATAAGATAAAGGATATGCAGAGCCCTCAGAATATTTGAAATTTTCCCCCGGTTCATCTGATAAATCAATTAATGGTTCGGTTTCCCAGTTTATCGGAAAGAATTTTTTCAACCTTTTTCAGGTTCTGAATTATAGCCATGATCTCTAACATTTTATTAAAATCATCTGTTTGGCCGATTTTAATGTTCAAATCTGAAATCAGATCCCGCACTTTCCTGAGCTTATATTCACTTACTATCCGGGGGATTAACATATCCAAGATATCTTCCTCCCTTTCAGCATATGCTCCGGCTCTGTGCCACCTTTTGCTTTCAATGTGCTTTTCTGAAAGCAGGTCGCTTGTTAACTGATTTATTTTTACATCGGGATGGTTGATAAAATACTTAAACAGGTCGGTATCAACATCGTCCATTTTTTCCTTTACTTCGTTTAAATATGCAGCAAATAATGAATTTTCCTTAACAAGGTCGTCATTTTCAATTTCACCGATTATAAATTCACCGGCAGTAACCACTTTCGGATGGTTTGGTACTTCCTCTATTTCAAACAAAGGAAAACGGCAGTATTTTAAAAGGAACTTCAGTAATTCTTTTTCTTCAATCAGAATATCTTCATCCCTTTTTTCCTCGATAACAGGTTGCTTAACAACTTTTTCCGGTTTTTCCCTTATAACCTGTTTTCTTAAATCATCCGAGTTTTTACGTTTAATTTTTCTGACTTCAGTATAAAGAACCTCTTCTTCAACATTAAGTAACCGACTGCATTCCTTAATATAAACCGAACGTGTAATGGTATCGGGGATTACAGCTACCGAACGGATTACATCAGTTATCAACCGAGCCTTGGCAACCGGATCATTTTCTGTTTCTTTAAGCAAAAGCTGAGTTTTAAACCGGATAAAATCGGTTTCATTTGTTTTGATAAATTCCTCCAGTTCCGTTGAACTTTTTTTCTTTGAAAAAGAATCGGGATCTTCCCCTCCCGGAAGCAACAATACTTTTACATTCATTCCTTCCTCCAGCACCAGGTCAATCCCCCGTAACGAGGCTTTTATTCCTGCTTCATCGCCGTCATAAATTATGGTAATATTTGGAGTAAATCTTTTTATAAGCCTGATTTGTTCCGAAGTCAAAGCCGTGCCCGATGACGCAACTACATTTTCAATTCCTGCCTGATAAAATGCAAGAACATCGGTATAACCTTCAACAAGGTAACATTTATCAACTCTGGTTATTTCTCTTTTTGCCTGAAATATCCCGTAAAGGACCTGGCTTTTATGGTAAATTTCCGATTCCGGAGAGTTCACATATTTGGCTGCTTTCGGGTCATCTTTTAAAATACGTCCGCCAAAAGCAATTACCCTGCCTGCCAGATTGTGAATCGGGAAAATTACTCTTCCTGCAAACCGGTCGCGTTGCCAGTCATCACGAACAATGGAAAGGCCTGTTTTATCGAGAAATTCAATTTTATAACCATCTTTTACAGCAGCATCTGTAAATTTCGATTTGCCGTCGGGACAATAACCCAGGTCAAACATTTTAATTATATCATCCCTGATAGCCCGTTCATGAAAATAACTTAATCCAACAGCCTTTCCTTCCTCTTCTTCCCACAAATACCTGGTAAAATATTTCTGCGCGTAGGATGAAACGATCATCAGGCTTTCACGCTCGTCCTT
>JAFGGF010000444.1 GCA_016930735.1 Prolixibacteraceae bacterium | reverse complement strand
CCTCTTTTTTTGTGCAACAAAACCGGGATGAGAAGTTTATCCCGATGAGCATAGCGAATCCGGAAATCCCGGTGGAATAATCATAAATAAAAAGCTTAATTTAATTTCTTACTCTGGTAAACATCCTTGTCCATTTCATCCAAAATTCAGAATGTTGTTTGCAGGCCAAGGCTTGCCGTTTGCAGATTTATTCATGCTATATACAGATAATTAAACCAACATATAGGCTTTAATTGTAATTTCATCATTGAAATTAAACAAAACAGAAAACTATCCTTCGGGATAAACACGAATCAGAATGAAGGTTTTACTTGTTGCTTCCTCAATTTTTTACCTCCTGGGATTAAAAATCAGCAATAATATTGATTTGGTAAAAAAAACAAATATTACCCCTGTAATAGAAAATAAACTTGAAAAAAGCAATACTACCACTGGAAAGGATGCAGATTTTTTTAACGAAAAAAAATTGACAGAAATAAAGACAGGACCTGATTCGTTAAATATTACAGGAACTTCAAAAACCGATACGGAGCATAACAAAGATATTTAAGATACTGGAAAAATGAATTTCAGTAACAGACGCACAAAGATAACAGGAAACCAGTGAGGGTTTCCTGTTTTATTTTTATAAATTCGGGTGCGATTATAATGTTTATGCCGATTATTAAAACCATAAATCTTTCAAGGACCTATTCAAAAAAGGACATTGAAGTAAATGCTCTGAATTCAGCGTCCATTGAAATACATGAAGGTGAATTTGTTTCCATTGTCGGGAAAAGCGGTTCAGGGAAATCAACATTGATGAACCTGATCGGTGGCCTTGATACTCCAACCCAGGGAGAAATATTTTTTAACGGGGAAAAACTGAACGGCATGACCCGGAAACAACTTGCTTTGCACCGCCGGTTTTCGGTTGGGATGATCTTTCAGTCGTTCAACCTCATTCCAACAAGAAATGCCCTTGAAAACATTAAACTTCCATTGATACTTGCCGGGATTCCCCGTAATATTCAGAATAAAAAAGCAATAGAATTAATCGAAATGGTTGGACTTTCGGGAAGGCATAAACATTATCCGGGTGAATTATCGGGAGGTGAATCTCAAAGGGTAGCCATTGCCCGTGCGCTTGCCAATTCACCAAAAGTTTTGCTGGCAGATGAACCTACAGGTAACCTCGATTCTGTTACGTCTGAAGAAATAATCGGGCATTTATCCGGATTAAACAGGGGAAAAGGGCTTACGGTGCTGATGGTTACACATGATTTGGAAACTGCAGAAAAAGTGTCGGATAAAATCATTCAGCTGGCAGACGGAAAAATTGTAAATATTTTGACCAAATAAGATGAAAATCAGTGAGATGATATTATTTGCCATTTCAAATTTATGGCAGGCAAAACTCAGGGCAATCCTAACAACACTTGGAGTTGTAATTGGTATTGGGGCTCTGGTCTCTATGGTTTCATTCGGAACAGGGATGCAAAAAAACATCACCGATGCGATGCAGGAAAATGACCTGTTTACCAGCCTGACTGTAACTTCTGTCGATATAGACCTGAACAATATTGCAGAAGGTGACCTGACAGAACTGGCAGTTGATAAAATTCAGGAGGCAATTCCTTTAAACGATTCAGCTTTAAAAATAATCAGAGGAATTGATTATGTTGATCTTGCCTTTCCTGAAATTGTTTTCCCTGCAAAAATAAAATTCCTCGGAAAGGAAACAACATCAAATGTGAGAGGAATTCCGGTTGAAATGGGAAGATACTATCCTTTTAATAACCTGCTTGCCGGCTCCTTTTTTGAAAATGACTCTGTTAATTCTGTGATTATAAAATGGCAAACTTTAAAAAATTCGGGATTAATACCTATCGACCCTGAATATGAAATGGAATTAACAGATAAAATGATTGCCGAGGGGAATAAAATGGTTGAACCGGATTCGCTTATTGGAAAACCATTGGAATTAATTTCAGCAGTTTTAAAGTTTGACAAACTTCCAAAAAATCCTCTGGCATTATTGAATATGATGCAGAAAAGCCCGTTCAGCGAACATTCCACCAATTTAATTATTGGAGGGATAACAAAAAGGGGATCTCCTTTTTCTGAAAATATACTGGATGCCGGGATTTTTATACCAATGAAAACAGTTGACAGCATACCTAGAGTTGGCTTTTCAAATATCTGGGACTTTTTTGCACCCGGAAAAAATGATAACGATTACAGTTCGGTCCATGTCAGGGTAAAAGGATTTAAAGAACTCAGGCCTGTGCGCGAAAAACTTGAAGCAATGGGTTTTAATGTGTTCTCTATCGTTGATGATATGGAGCAGATAAGGCAAACCTTTCTGTTATTTGATTCGCTGCTTGGCGCAGTCGGCACTATCGCCCTGATTGTTGCTGCCCTTGGAATAATAAATACAATGATCATGTCAATTCTTGAGCGGACAAGGGAAATCGGCATTATGAAATCGGTTGGAGCAAGTGAGTCCGACATCAAGTTGATATTTGTAGTTGAAGCTGTTGTTATTGGATTCTTAGGTGCTGTTTTCGGATTATTGCTTGGTTGGATTGTGACCCTGATTGCCAACCAGGTAATTAACAGTTACATAATCCCTTTTGGCGAGAATGGTATCGATGCATTTTATTTCCCATGGTGGTTAATTTCCGGTGCTTTTTTATTTTCAGTTCTTGTCAGCCTTCTGGCAGGCCTCTACCCGGCAGGGAGGGCAGCAAGGATTGACCCCGTAAAAGCTCTGAGACATGATTAATCCCTTTTTTATTTTTCCTGAAACTTATTACCTTACAAACATGATTAAATACTCCATTATTTATGGAACAATCAAATATGGAGTACATTAAAAATATTCAATATTAAAAACCATGCCTTGTAAAATAACACGTAACGATATTGTTATAAATAGCTGGAGCCAATTGGTTGAAGAAGTTTACCACGATTCCTGGAAGCCTGAGTTAAGCCGCTACCGAAGCGACTATGCATTCCGCGGGCTTTCTGATTGTACTTACCGGCTTGAAAACAGCTTCCTTAGGAATTGTGAGGACAATCCTGAACTTGAATATCATATCCTGCGAAATTTCCGGAAATATGCCCGAACAACAGAACCCAGTCAGACAAATACACAATGGCGCTCCCTTGTTCTTGCACAACATCATGGCCTTCCAACCCGGTTGCTCGACTGGACATATTCACCATTCATTGCCATGCATTTTGCAACTGCAAATACTGAACATTTTGATATTGAAGGTGTTATCTGGAAAGTGGATTTTGTAAAAGTAAATAATCTTTCGCCTGAACCTTTAAAAAGCCTGCTCGATACTGAAAAATGCAATGCTTTTACTGTTGAAATTCTTGAATCGCAATTTGCCACACTTCAAAAATTCGATGAATTATTCGGAAAGGACCAACCTATCTTTTTTGAGCCTCCATCACTTGATGACAGGATTGTTAACCAGTTTGCATTGTTTTCGGTTATGTCAAACCCTGTAGCTGTATTTGATGATTGGCTTGCCCAGCACCCTGAAGTTTACAGGAGGATTATCATTCCAAAGGAATTAAAATGGGAAGTACGCGATAAATTAGACCAGGCAAATATTACTGAAAGGGTTTTATTTCCGGGGCTCGATGGTCTGGCAAGATGGCTGAAAAGGCATTAT
>JAFGGF010000443.1 GCA_016930735.1 Prolixibacteraceae bacterium | reverse complement strand
TTTGCTTTTGGAATATAAAAAAACTTTCCTATCATGACTTTTCCTGTTTTAATTCACAAAGATAAGGTTTATTCATAAAAATGTTGATTTACATTCAGACACAATTCATGTTCCATTTTTATTCCGGGATAATAGTATATTTATATGAAAAATCATAAAATGAACATCCTTGTAATTTTAGCGCATCCCGATTCAGCAAGTTTTAACCATGCGATAGCGGAAAATGTTGTTAACCAACTGAAATCCAATAATCATGATGTTGTTTTTCACAATTTATACGCAGAAAACTTTAATCCGAATTTACCCTCGACTGAAATCCCAAAGAACGGAAAAGTTGATTCAGAAATATTGAAACACTGTGATGAACTGAAAAATGCAGACGGAATAGTGGTTATCCACCCAAACTGGTGGGGGCAGCCGCCAGCTATTTTAAAAGGCTGGATTGACAGGGTGATCCGTCCTGGAGTTGCTTATGAATTTGAAGACGGCGACAATGGTGAAGGTGTTCCGGTTGGTTTGTTAAATGCTCAGACTGCTATTGTTTTCAATACTGCAAACACAGGTAAAGAAAGGGAAGAAAACATCTTTTTCGACCCGTTGGAAACCATTTGGAAAAACTGCATTTTTGATTTATGCGGAGTAAAAAATTTTTACCGCAAAATGTTCAGGATTATTGTTACCAGCACAGATCAACAAAGAACACGATGGCTTGGGGAAGTAAAAGAAACCATTCAGAAATATTTTCCGGACTTAAAAGCTTATTAACAGCCCCCTTTTGTCTGTTGGACATCTTCCCCCAAATGGGGGAAGACTGAGATGGGGATCTATTATAAATGATTTATTGTTAGTCCCTTATAATTTAATCCACACAACAAGTTTGAATTTTATAAATTTGATGGTATAATTCTTGAGGTACGGGAATTCATAATTTAGCCAGAAATGAAGTCCTTTAACCACTTTGCATCATTAATTATACCGGTTTTAATAATTCTTTTTGAATCGGTTTCCTTTGCCCAGAATGTTCCAGGCACTTTTGATGAAAATACATTTTCAGGAATCATTACAGATTCTGAAACCGGGAATCCAATCCCTAATGTAGAAGTTTTTATATCAGGAACTTCTATTGGATGCACTACAAATAACAACGGAGAATATGAACTTCATTATATGTATCTCCCGGTTACCCTTATTGCCCATCATGTTTCATACAATTCTTTTATTAAAAAAATTGATTCTGTTACCGGAAAAATAAACATTCGGTTAAAACCTGATGTTAAACCAATTAGTGAAGTAAAAATAGCCGGAAAGAACAATCGCAAAAACAACATCCGTTTTTTTGAATCACGGTTTATACCGAATTTCAAAAACAAGATCAAAATTTTAAATGATTCTGTTTTAATTTTTCATCGTACTGAAACTGAATTTACTGCTTATTCAAAGGAACCATTAATTATTATGAATTATTTGCTGGGTTATAAAATAAAACTGCTGTTAAAAGAATTTTGTATTTATAAAGCAAACAGGTTTAATAGCCCCCGTTTAAATTTAAACTCAAACGAAGGAAACGAAATGATGTTGATTACGGGATATTTTTATTTTGATACAATACCAACTTATTCTGATAAAATAAAAACACTTTATGAAAAAAACAGGCTTTTACATTATTTTGGATCTTACAGGCATTTTTTAAAAGCCGTTTATGACCAGGAACTTCAAAAACAGGGATATATAATTGAAGTATATCCTGATGATATTAAATCAAATGGTTTTAAACAGGTAAATAATTTACCGGATGCAAATAAAGACTCAAAATATTACATTATTGAAGGTGAATTTCTGACAGTAAATTTTCATACGGATAAAAAAGGCTATCCTACCACAACAAATAACCTTCAAAGCAAATACCATCATAAGGTATCATATATTTATCCGGGTAAAGGTATTGTTGAAATCAGGTCAAATGGCATAAGCCCTGACTTTAATTTTTTAATTGCCGGGCCAATGTCTCCTGCCAATAATCCGGCAAATTCATTCCCTGAAGATTATTTACCACCAGTGATTATGTAAAATTCAGATAGCAGGGTCATTTTTGCCTGAAATATACCTGTATCGGTACTCCTGAAAAATTAAAATTCTCCCTGATCTGGTTCTCAATATATCTGCGGTAAGGTTCCTTAATGTACTGTGGAAGGTTGGCAAACAATGCAAAGACCGGAGTTGGCGATGGCAACTGGGTTGCATATTTGATTTTAATAAACTTCCCTTTAACCGACGGTGGCGGATAAGCCTCAACCGCTTTCAGAATAATTTCATTCAATGCCGATGTTTTAATTCGTGTTTTCCTGCACTTATTAACTTCCATTGCAATTTCAAGGGCTTTAAAAACCCGTTGTTTTGTAAGCGCCGAAATAAAAATTACCGGGACATCTGTAAAAGGGGCAATCCGCTCATTGATCTCTTTCTGAAATTTTCCGGTTGTGGAATTGTCCTTTTCAACCAGATCCCACTTATTTATCAGGATAACAACGCCTTTTTTATTTTTTACGATCAGGTTAAAAATATTCACATCCTGTGCTTCAACACCTCTTGTGGCATCGATCATTAGAAGGCAAACATCCGAATTTTCAATGGTTCTGATTGAACGTAAAACGGAATAAAATTCGAGGTCTTCATGCACTTTCCCCTTTTTGCGGAGCCCTGCTGTATCAACTATTACAAAGTCGTGCCCGAATTTATTGTATCGTGTATGAATTGAGTCACGGGTGGTACCGGCGACATCGGTCACAATATTCCTTTCTTCACCGATCAGAGTATTTATAAAAGATGATTTACCAACGTTGGGGCGGCCAACTACTGACAGGTACGGGAGTTCATGTTCCTCCTCCTCCTCTTCTGCCTCAGGAAAAGTGGCAACCAGGTCGTCGAGCAATTCACCGGTTCCGCTCCCGGTCATTGCCGAAATACTATAAATTTCACCTAATCCCAGCCCGTAAAACTCATGCACATCAAGGATCCTTTGATTGTTATCTACCTTGTTAACAACCACCTGCACCTGTTTTTTCGACCTTCTGAGCATTGCAGCTATTGCATCATCCAGGTCAGTGATCCCCGATTCAACATCAACAATAAACAGGATCGCATCTGCTTCGTCCATAGCCAATTGTACCTGTTTATTAATTTCAGCTTCAAATACATCATCGGAATTAACTACATAACCTCCGGTGTCGATCACTGAAAAATCAAGCCCGTTCCATTCGGCTTTCCCGTAATTTCGGTCGCGGGTAACACCTGAAACCTCATCAACTATGGCTTTCCGGGTTTCCGTCAGCCTGTTGAAAAGGGTTGATTTCCCCACGTTTGGCCTTCCTACAATTGCTACAATCCTGCTTTTCATACTAATATTTTTCTGTTTCCATAACTCTCAGTCATTCACCACTTGCTCCTTGCTCATTGCTCTTCTCTCTCAGCTCTATGCCCTATGCCCTATGCTAATATTTATCGTATCCAAACTTTTTTAACTGCCCGTCTTTATCACGCCAGTCTTTGGCTACTTTAACATACAAGTCAAAAAATATTTTCTTCCCAAAAAATTCTTCTGCATCTCTCCTTGCCTGAGAACCTACTTTTTTTATTGATTTCCCCTGATGCCCGATAATTATCCCTTTTTGACTTTCGCGGGCTACATAAATAATTGCCCTTATTTTTATTAAATCCTCTTCCTCCACAAATTCTTCAACATTGATTTCCACTGAATACGGGATTTCTTTTTGGTAATATAAAAGGATTTTTTCACGGATAATCTCCTGAATAAAAAACCGCTCGTTCCGGTCAGTTAATTCATCTTTCGGGAAATATGCCGGAGCCTCGGGCAGCAATTCCATTATCCTGTCGAAAACCGGGGCAATGTTAAATTTCCGAAGGGCAGAAACAGGGAATACTGTTGCTCCGGGAAAAGTTCTTGTCCAAAAATCGTACAATTCCAAAACCTTTTCCTGATCCGATAAGTCGATTTTATTCAGTAATACAATTACCGGCATATTCGATTTGCGGATTTTAGTAATATAATCTTCGTTTTTCTTTGGATCTTCAACAACATCTGTTACATAAAGAATGATATCGGCATCAAGTAAAGCTGTATCGACAAATTTTAACATTGACTCCTGCAGTTTGTAATTGGGTTTTAAAATTCCGGGAGTATCCGAGTAAACAATCTGGAAATCATCACCACTGACTATCCCTTTTATCCGGTGCCTTGTGGTTTGCATTTTCGAGGTTATAATCGAAATTTTCTCCCCTACCATTGCATTCATTATGGTTGATTTCCCTACATTCGGATTCCCGATAATATTTACAAAACCTGCTTTATGTGCCATTTTCAAACCGCTAAAAATCAGCGCAAAGATAATCGAATTGGCTTAGTATTTATAAATATTAATGGTTGATTTGACAAAAGGTAAGATTTAATAAAGGTATTTAATCAGGAAGGTTTATATTAAATATGAGTACTTTATAATTCAATAAAAAGCCTGAATATTTATTTTTCAGCATAAAAATGTACTTTTGTAACCTTAATTTTTAATACAAATAACATAGTAAAAACCTGCAAAATGGAACGATTAAAGATCAAAGAAATCCTTGTTTCAAAAGAAAGAGAAAAAGATGTTGTAGCCAAAGGTTGGGTAAGGACCAAACGTGGCAGTAAAAATGTCAATTTCATAGCGATGAATGATGGTTCTACAATTCATAATTTGCAGGTTGTAGCCAATGTTGAAAATTTTGATGAAGAATTATTAAAGAATATTACTACAGGTGCTTCACTGGCAGTGACAGGAAAATTAGCTGACTCGCAGGGAAGCGGGCAGGCTGTTGAATTGATTGCAGGTAAAATTGAATTACTTGGAAAAGCCGACCCTGAAAAATTCCCGATGCAACCAAAACGCCATACCCTTGAATTCCTTCGTGAAAATGCACACCTTCGTTTCCGCACAAATACTTTTGGTGCCATTTTTCGTGTCAGGCATGCAATGGCTTTTGCTATTCACAAGTATTTTAATGATAAGGGTTTTTATTACATGCATACCCCGATTATTACCGCATCCGACGCTGAAGGCGCCGGCCAGATGTTCAGGGTGTCAACTCTTGACCCAAAAACACCGCCATTAACCGAGGAAGGAAATATTGATTTCTCAAAGGATTTTTTCGGGAGGGCAACAAACCTGACTGTTTCCGGTCAGCTGGAAGGTGAACTCGGAGCAACAGCATTAGGTGAAATTTATACTTTTGGTCCAACGTTCCGTGCTGAAAATTCAAATACTACCAGGCATTTGTCTGAATTCTGGATGATTGAACCTGAAATGGCATTTTACGACCTTACCGATAATATGGACCTTGCCGAAGATTTTCTTAAGAGCCTGATCAGATATGCTCTGGACAATTGTATGGATGACCTTCAGTTTCTTGCAAACCGGCTGGTGCAGGAAGAAAAAAACAAACCACAGGATCAAAGGTCGATGGAATTGATTGAAAAACTCAGATTTGTTGTGGAAAACGATTTTGTCCGTTGTACTTACACTGAAGCAATTGAAATCCTGAAAAATTCAAAATATTATAAAACAAATAAATTTGAATTCCCTGTTGAATGGGGAATTGACCTGCAGAGCGAACACGAACGTTACCTTGTTGAAAAACATTTCAAACGCCCGGTGATACTGGTTGATTATCCAAAAGACATCAAAGCCTTTTATATGAAGCTGAACGATGACAATAAAACTGTCAGGGCAATGGATGTTTTATTCCCGCAGATTGGTGAAATAATCGGTGGTTCACAGCGTGAGGAAGATTATGAAAAACTGCTTGGAAGAATGCAGGAAATGAACATCCCGGCTGATGAAATGTGGTGGTACCTCGACACAAGAAGGTTTGGGACCGTACCTCACAGTGGTTTCGGACTGGGTTTTGAAAGGTTTGTCCAGTTTGTTACCGGGATGGGGAATATCCGCGATGTTATTCCATTCCCGCGTGCTCCTAAAAATGCCGAGTTTTAAATACTCCCCGGTTGAAAACTTAATATTCATCGTTTTTGAAAAAATACTAAATTTGATGGCAGTGTTTTTTTCATGGAATGGAACAAAAGTTAACATTACAGCAGAAATTATTACAGAAACTGTCTCCGCAGCAGATTCAGGTAATAAAACTGTTGGAAATTCCAACCATGCAACTGGAACAACGGATTAAAAAAGAACTGGAGGAAAATCCGGTCCTTGAATTAGCCAGCGACAATCCATCTACAGAAGAAGAGGGAGAAGCTCCCGAACTGCGTTCAGATGAAGATGCCGATAATGAAGAATTTACACTCGATGATTATTTTAATGATGAAGAAATTCCTACTTATAAACTAAATGTAAAAAACTATTCCCCCGATGATAAAAACATCGATATTCCGTTCTCGATTGGAAAATCATTCCATGAATTCCTCGACGAACAACTGGGAATGGCTTATTTGTCGGAATACCAGAAAACACTTTCCGAATTTATTATCGGGAACATCGATGAAGATGGATATTTAAGGCGCGATTTAATATCGATCAGCGACGACCTTGCTTTTAGCCAGAATATGGATGTTGAAGTTGCAGAACTGGACACAATTTTAAAGATTATCCACGATTTTGACCCCCCCGGAGTAGGTGCAAGGAACCTTCAGGAATGCTTACTATTGCAGTTAAAAAGGAAAAAAGGGCCTGCGGTGGAAATCGCAATTTTTATCATTAAAGATTATTACGACGAATTTACAAAAAAGCATTACGAAAAAATTCAACGTAAACTTGAATTAAGCGATGAGCAACTTAAAGAAGCTATTGACGAGATATTAAAACTTAATCCAAAACCTGGAAGTTCTTACAGCAATCCGTTAAACAAAGCCAACCAGCATATTGTCCCTGATTTTATACTAGACCTGGTTGACAATGAATTAAGGTTAACCCTGAATCAGAGGAATGTCCCGGAATTAAG
>JAFGGF010000087.1 GCA_016930735.1 Prolixibacteraceae bacterium | reverse complement strand
CGGGGATAATTTAGCGAAAGTTTATTTAAAAAACGGAAGTGTTTTTATGTTTTTTAATCATTGATTTATGCAAAAACGCGTTTTAACAATTCGGTTACTCGTGCCAGCGGATCTTTTCTGATCTGGTTTTCTTCTTCGGCAATTTTCAGGAACAAGCCATCGAGGGCTTTTGCTGTAAGGTATTCTTCAAGTTTGACTTCTACAGGTTTAAATCCTGCAACCTGACCGACAACTGAACGGGCAATTTTATTCCATTCCCCGGCAAGTTTATCCCAGCTGTCATTTGTGGAAATTCCGGCAACCAGTTTTTTATCGAGTGATTGCCTGATTTTAGGGCTGTATAATTGAACCAGCTGATCATAAGTAGTTTTCCTGAGATATTCAGTTGCTGCATTATCGCTGCCTTTTAATATTCCCACTGCGTCGGCAATAGTCATACTTTTTATGCTGTATACAAAGATGGGTTTGGCTTCGGATGCAGCATTTTCGGCGGCCCTGTTAATTCTTACTATCACATCTTCAACCAGTTTGTCGCCTCCGGGTATTTTGCTGAGGTTGTCAACAATCGGTGCTGCTTCCGGCGGCAGCATTATTTTCACCAGTTGATCACCATAGTACCCGTTTAAAGCACCCAGTTTGTTGGCAGATGAATCTGTACCAACAATTAAGGCTTCTTTCAGCCCGGCAATTATCTCACTTTGCGTTAATGGTTTTGCTGTATTCAGCGTTTGCTGAGCTACCTGCATAAGTTCTGCACAGGAAGATAACAGAATTGTGGCTATAATAAGAATGCTAATTTTTTTCATAACGACTGAATTTGGTTAAAGGTAATTAATTGTGGGAACATTTAATGAAACAACTTCCTGATCAAATCTTCCCGGTTTTTCGACCGTAATTCGTTGATGATCGATTTCCGGTATTCATTTTTATACCAGAAAAAGAACTGCCGCTGACTGAGCTTTTCCTTTTTGTTCCGGGCTGTGTAAATTTTTTCCAGCGTGTAGGGGTGGTACTCCGAATAATAGGCAACCGTGGCAACCGTCATGGGTGTGGGGGTAAAATCCTGAACCTGCTCCAGCCTGAAATCCATTTTTTTTGTTTCCACTGCAAGGTTAGCCATATCTTCGGTTTTACTTCCGGGATGACTTGAAATAAAATACGGGACCAGTTGCTGGTTCAGGTTTTCTTCCCTGTTGATCTTTTGAAATTCCCGGTTCAGTTCTTTAAACAATTCAAACGAAGGTTTCCGCATCATCTTTAAAACTTCGTCAGAAGTATGTTCCGGGGCAACTTTTAACCTGCCGGAAACATGGTTTTTTATTATTTCACGTAAATATTCCCGGTTGTTTTTATCGGTTTCTTCCCGTCCGGTTTTTTCGAGGATCATATCGTAACGGATTCCGCTTCCTATAAATGCCTTTTTAATATTTGGAAACATCCTGACTTTTTTGTACAAATCTGTCATTGGTTTGTGGTTGGTATCCAGGTTTTTACAAACCGTTGGGAAAATACACGACGGGCGTTTGCATTTATCACATATTTCCTGATGGATGCCTTTCATTTTGTACATGTTTGCCGATGGTCCGCCAAGATCAGAAATATATCCTTTAAAGTCGGGCATTTGAGTTACTTTTTCAACTTCTTTCATAATCGATTCTTCCGAGCGGCTGGCAATAAATTTCCCCTGGTGTGCCGAAATGGTGCAAAATGTACAGCCGCCAAAACAACCTCTGTGGATATTGATCGAATGACGGATCATCTCGTATGCAGGAATAGTGCCTTTATTATGATAGCGTGGATGGGGCAACCTGGTGTACGGTAGGTCATATACGCGGTCGATCTCTTTTTCGGAAAGCGGAGGCCAAGGAGGGTTGACAACCAGTTTTTTATTGCCCACTTTCTGAACAAGCTTCCGGGAATCAACCTTGTTGGATTCCTCTTCGATGTGCATAAAATTCCGGGCAAACGATTTTTTATTTTGAAGGCACTCCTCATGTGATGCCAATTCAAATTCATCCCATTTTGGTTTGCTTGCATATTCTTCGTTTTCGCCAATCATAAAAACTGTTTGCGGAATGGTTGTCAGATTTTTAACAGGCACTCCTTTTTGAAACAGGTTTACAAATTCGACCAGCGATTTTTCCCCCATTCCGTAAAAAAGCAGGTCGGCCTGCGTGTCAGCAAGGATTCCTGGCATCAGCTTATCCGACCAGTAATCGTAATGGGTCAGCCTTCGCAGCGAAGCTTCAATGCCACCTATTATTAACGGGACATCGGGAAACAATTTCCTTATGATTTTTGAATAGGTGATGGTTGTATAATCGGGCCGGAAACCGGGTTTTCCACCCGGAGTGTAGGCATCATTCGAACGTAAGCGTTTATTTGCTGTGTAGTGATTAACCATCGAATCCATACAACCGGCGGTTATGGCAAAAAACAGGTTAGGCCTGCCCAGTTTTTTAAAATCGCGGAGGTCGTCCTGCCAGTTGGGTTGTGGCACGATAGCTACTTTTAATCCCTCAGCTTCAAGCACCCGCCCGATTACAGCCGATCCAAACGACGGATGGTCTACATACGCATCACCTGAAAAAAGTATTACATCGGCATTTTCCCATCCCCTCTCTTTCATTTCTTTCCGGCTGGTTGGAAGCCAGTCCGAACTATTATATTTTATGCCTTCCATTAAAATTTTAATTTGTAACAATATACATCCGATTCTCCGGTTTGGTTCAAAAAAAGTAAAAAAATGCAGATGAAAAAACGTTATTTCATGTAGTTTTGCCCGGCAATTTTATCAGTCTGAGAATTTCTGATTTTAAAATAGGAATGTAAAATTTTGATTTGCAGGCTGTTTTAGATTTAAAGGAGTAAATGTTAAAAAACTGGTGCTTTTATTCTTAAAAATCAAACCTGATAAGTATTTTTAAGGAACTAATGAAATTGGGAAATGGACCTGGTTAAACCAAAAGACATCTTAAAAGTTAAT
>JAFGGF010000015.1 GCA_016930735.1 Prolixibacteraceae bacterium | reverse complement strand
TATGTTGTTTAAAATCAGTAAAAATAAATTTACATTAAACCGGGGATTAGAACCGAAGAATTAAATTTTGTATTTTTAAGAAAATAAAAACTAAAATTTATACTATGGATTCATTGAAAGGTACAAAAACAGAACAAAACCTGCTTAAAGCATTTGCAGGTGAATCACAGGCCAGGATGAGATATGATTATTTTTCCAGCCAGGCAAAAAAGGAAGGGCTTGAACAAATAGCTGCAATTTTTGCCGAAACTGCTTTAAATGAAAAAGAACATGCCAAACGATTTTTTAAGTTTCTTGAAGGTACAATGGTTGAAATTACAGCAACTTATCCGGCAGGAAAAATCGGAACTACACTTGAAAACCTGAAAGCTTCTGCAGATGGTGAAAATGAAGAATGGACTGAACTTTATCCTGAATTTGCTCAAATTGCTGAAGAGGAAGGCTTTAGGGAGATTGCTTCTGCTTTTAAGTTAATTGCCAGGGTTGAAAAAGCACATGAAGTAAGATACAGAATCCTTTATAATAATCTGGAAGAAGGCAAAGTTTTCAAACGAGGTGATAAAGTAGTCTGGAAATGCAGGAATTGTGGTTTTTTACATGAAGGAACTGCCGCCCCAAAAATGTGCCCGGCATGCTTACATCCACAATCGTATTTCGAAATAAAAGAATCGAATTATTAAAACAAAACAGGGAATCAGAGTTCCCTTTTTTATTGAATAAATCCTGAAAACCATTGATGTTTGCTTAGGATTGGTTGAATCTTTTTTTCTGCCAGGTTTTAATACATTAATATTGGACAAAAATCAATATTAAATGTCAAGTATTAAACAAATATTATTTCGTTTCCAAACATTATTTTTTGTTTTGGTTGTATTTGCAACTTCATGTGATCTGAATGAAGTTAAAACTGAAATCGAAACACCCGATTGGAGTATCTTAACTCATGGTAATGTTGAAAATCCCGATTATTCGATTGTTTTCCCTGATAACATGGTAAACAGGATGGATATTCTTATTGAAAAGGAAATATGGGATGAGATGCTGACAGACCTGTCATCGAAAATAAATAATTCGGGAGGAAAGCCACTGGCTGGAATAGATATCGATCCGGTTTGGGTACCCTGTGATGTTTTCTTTAACGGAATTCAATGGTACAAGGTAGGAATCAGGTTTAAAGGGAATTCAAGTTTAAAATCGACTTACCAGAGCGGATTGAAAAAATTTCCTTTTAAATTGGATTTTGACCAGTTTGAAGATGTTTACCCCGATATCAGCAATCAAAGGTTTTATGGTTTTAAACAACTCAGCCTGAAAAATAACTTTGAAGACAGGTCCCTGATCAGAGAAAAGATTGCCAGTGAACTATTCGATGATTTTGGCTTGGTTTCGGCAAAAACTGCCTTTTATCGGCTTTATATTGATTATGGTGAAGGATCAGTATATTTTGGTTTGTACACAATGGTTGAGGAAGTGGATGATACTGTTATTGATTATTATTTCGACGATAACAGAGGGAATCTTTATAAACCCGATGGGCAGGCTGCATCGTTTGCTTCCGGAACGTTTAATACAAACGAAATGGATAAAAAGAATAATCTTACTGTAAATGATTATTCTGATGTCAGGAAACTTTATAATATTATAAATAGTGCGGAAAGAGTCAGTGATTACAATACCTGGAAAAATAATTTGGCTTTAGTTTTTGATGTGGATGTGTTTTTAAAATGGCTTTCTGCCAATTCCATTATTCAGAATTGGGATACCTATGGGAAAATGTGGCATAACTATTATTTATACAATGATCCTGAAAATGGAAAGTTTATCTGGATCCCTTGGGATAATAATGAATCTTTACAGGAAGGGAAACAAGGTGGCGCACTGTCAATAGAACTTGATGAAGTAACAGGGCAATGGCCTCTGATCCGTTATATCCTTGATGATGAAGAATGGTTTGGGGTATATAAATCTTATTGTTCAGAGTTTCTTTCCGATGTATTTTATCCTTCCGGCATGCATGATATTTATGACGAATACCAGTCTTTAATAGAAGAATTTGTTATTGGTGAAAACGGAGAACAAAGCGAATATACTTTTTTGCGGAACGATTCAGAGTTTTTACAAGCTGTTAACCAGCTTAAAAAACATGTTTATGAGCGAAATGATGCTGTTAATGAATTTATTGGATCAGAATAGTAATTTATATTATTAATTTTATTGGTATGTTGGAAAAGAAAGCAACCGCATTAAATCTGAAAAAGATTGAAATTCTGATCTACATAATTATTTGGAGCATAGTTTTTTTAATGCCGGTTATTTTTACATTAAATAATGCATTTTTTAACTGGGACAGGATTTACAGGGAATGGATAAGGACTTCTACATATCTGGTAATTTTTTGTATTCATAATTTTATTTTATTTCCGGTTTTTTTTGAAAGGAAAAAAATTCTGTATCTGTTAATTACTGTTTTGATGATTGTTGGAATTGGCTTATTGGGAGACTGGGCTGGAAGAATGATACAACAGGCTCCAAATCCTGTTCGTCGGCCAATGGTAAGGCCTCCCTTTGAAATGCAACGGCCGCTGGAAATCAGACCCTGGATTGTAGTTATTTTTAATGTTATTATTGTATCGTTCCTGGTTGTTGGCTTTAATGCTGCAATAAAACTTGCAGTAAGATCGCAGGAAAAAGAGCAAAAAAGCAAGGAGCTGGAAAAGCAAAAATTGCAAAGCGAGCTCGCTTTTTTACGGAACCAGGTAAGCCCTCACTTTTTTATGAATACCCTTAATAACATCCATGCTTTGATAGATATTAATTCTGAAGGTGCCAAAAATTCAATTATCAAATTATCGAAACTTATGCGGTATATGCTTTATGATACCGAGCATGGAAAAACCACCCTGAAAAAAGAAGTTGATTTTATTCGGAGCTTTGTTGACCTTATGAAATTAAGGCTTACAGATGATATTAAAGTTACAATTGATTTTCCTGAAAAGATTCCATCAGTTTCAATTCCTCCAATGATTTTTACATCGTTGGTTGAGAATGCATTTAAACACGGAATAAGTTATCAATCGGAATCATTTGTCGAAATTATTCTGAAAATCGAGAGAGGATGGTTACTTTTCAGAACGGTAAATTCTAACCATAATCTGAAAAGTAAAATAGGTGGCATTGGCCTGAAAAACCTGAAAAAAAGGCTGGAGCTTTTATACAAAGATGAATTCAGTTTTGAGGTTATTTCTGATAAAATAAATTATGAAACCCTTGTAAAAATTCCACTAAATGAAGATTAGTTGCATAGCAATAGATGATGAGCCACTGGCATTAAAACAAATTTCGGATTATATCGGAAAGTTGCCTTTCCTTGAACTCGTGGCAAAGTTTTCAAATGCAGTAAAAGCTTTACAGTTTCTGGATTCAAATCAGGTTGACCTGATGTTTGTCGATATTAACATGCCCGACCTGAATGGCCTGGATTTTGTAAAATCGCTGGAGCAAAAACCTTTGCTTATTTTTACGACAGCTTACAGCGAGTTTGCAGTTGAAGGTTTTAAAGTGGATGCCATTGATTACCTGTTAAAACCCTTTTCATTTGATGAGTTTTCAAGAGCAGTTTCAAAAGTAAAAAAACAGGTACAGCTTATTCAAAACCAAACTGAACTGATTAATACCAACGATCAGTTCCTGTTTATTAAATCAGAATATAAACTGGTAAGAATTAATTTCGATGAAATTCGATATATCGAAGGAATGAAAGAGTATGTCCGTATTCATCTTACTTCCCAAAAACCGGTAATGGCACTGTTGAGCCTTAAATCGCTGGAGGAAAAACTTCCTTCTGAAAAATTTATGAGGGTACATCGGTCTTATATTGTCAATTTAGAGAAAATATCGGTTGTTGAGCGATTCCGTATTATTTATGATGATAAAACAATTATTCCGGTTTCTGAAAATTATAAAAATGTATTTCAGGAATATCTTAACAGGAATTTTATGGAGTAATTTATTGAAGAGATTGTAAAAATTGGAATAACTTTTAGTACATCTTCTATCGATTTATTAAATATATTTTACAAATTTGTTGCACTTTAATTAAAAATACTAACCGGACCTTGGAAGAAATCAATAAAATATTGTCTGAATTTAATTCGGTATCCCTGTCGCAGATTGAGGAAGTGAAACTAATGAACAGGATCGACCGGAAATACTGGTTCCATATTTCAGACCTTTCCGAAATTCTTTCAGGTTCAAAATCCGATTACGACATACTGGAAATAAACGGGCAAAGGTTGATGGATTATGAAACCACTTATTTTGATACACCTGATAATCAGATGTACCTGTTTCACCACAACAGGAAACTTAACCGAATTAAAATCAGGAAACGTCGTTATTATTCTACCAATAAAGATTTTCTGGAAATCAAGCTAAAAAATAACAAGCAAAGGACTATCAAAGAAAGAATTGAAGTAAAAAAGCCTGAATACGGATTTTCAGACCATGAGGTGAAATTTATTGAAGCTAATTCCATGTATTCAGGAAAAAACCTGAATCCCACCCTGAATAATAAATTTCAAAGGATAACGCTTATCAATAAAAAAAAGACGGACCGGTGTACAATCGATCTTAACCTGAAATTCACAAATCATTCAGGAAAGATAATATTGGATGACCTTGCGATTGTTGAAATCAAAAGGAGTCAGAATCTGAAATCATCACCATTGCTGGTTTTTATGCGCGAAAAAAAGATAAGGCAAAGAGGATTGTCGAAATACTGTACAGGTAGGGCAATTCTGGAACCCGGTTTAAAACAGAATGCTTTTAAACCCAGGTTGCGCTTCATTAATAAGAATATTACACTTTATACCAACTAACCAATCAATCAATGAGTTATTTAAATTACATAATTACTGCCATACCCAATATCGAAAAATTTACAGAACTGGGAATCCGGTTCGGATTTAACCTGGTTGCAACCTTTATTGTTGTTGTTTTACTTTATGCCAGGAACAGCAGGCGCAAGAATTTTTTCTTCAGTTATTTCGCCATTAGTGTAGCAATATTCCTGCTTTGTTATCTGCTGGCAAGTGTTGAGTTGGGGCTGGGCTTTGCTTTGGGGCTGTTTGCCATTTTCGGGATTATTCGTTACAGGACTGATCCCATCCCCATAAAGGAAATGACATATCTTTTTGTAATTATTGCAATTTCAGTAATTAATGCCCTTTCAAGAAATCAAATCGGTTACCTTGAACTTTCTTTTGTAAACATTCTGCTTGTTGGAGCCCTTTGGGCTCTTGAAAAAATACTGATGCTTAAACAGGAGAGTTCATTAATTGTCACTTATGAAAAGATAGAAAATATCCATAAAAACAAGGAAAAGGAACTTCTTGAAGATTTGAAAGAGCGTACCGGTATTATCATTAAAAGGTATGAGATCGAAAAAGTTGATTTTTTACGTGATGTCGCAATTATAAAAATATATTTCGACTTGAATGGCAGCGGAAGTACAAAGCGCCAGGCAGGCAATGAATAAAAAACTGATCATATTATTTCTGATTATTCTTGTAGTAAATCAGGTTCAGGCTAAAACAAAAAATTTTGGCACCTGGGTAGAGGCTGAATTTTCTAAAAAGATATTTAAAAAACTTGAATTTAGTTTTAAACCGGAAGTCAGGTTTCAGGATGATTTTTCGGTTGATGAATATATGTTTGACGGGCAACTGACTTTAAAAGCTGCCAAATTCCTTCGCCTTGCAGGAGCTTACCGATACAATATTGATGTCAGAAACAAGGGAAATGAAACCTATCACCGGTTTGCATTTGATGTTTTGGCTAAAAAAGATTGGAACAGGCTGGAAGGATCATTCCGAACCCGATTTACAGATTATACCGAATTCGGTGAGGAAAACTCAAAAAGTAATTTTCTCAGATATCAGTTAAAATTTGAATATGACCTGAAAAATTGTAAGTTAAGACCCTACACCAGTTACGAGTTATTCCATGATCTGACTGAAAAGGAAATTAATAAAGGAAGGTTTACATTAGGTGGTTCATACAAATTAACCAACAACAGCCGCATTGAATTATGCTATCATCTGCAATCCTATTTTTTGGAAAATTCTGTCAACATAATTGGAGTCAGTTATAAAATCGAATTATAAGTACTGACTATTTATAATTATTAATCCTTAATGAGTTTTGTCCCTGAGATTGTCAATATTGTAATAATTTTTATGAACTTTACACTTATCTTATTAAACTACAGGATATGAGAAATTTAATCGTATTTTTAGCAATTATATTCTTTGTAAGCTCTTGTTTTCAGCCTGAAAAGAAAGAATTAATCCCGGAAGAAATAACTCAGAATAAAAAAATGGAATGGTGGAGGGAAGCCCGTTTCGGAATGTTTATTCACTGGGGTTTATATGCTGTTCCGGCAGGAGAATGGAAAGGGGAGAGGATTCCCGGGATTAGTGAATGGATCATGTTAAATGCTAAGATTCCGGTTAAAGAATATGAAAAACTGGCTGAAGAGTTTAATCCGGCAAATTTCAACGCCGAAGAATGGGTTAAACTGGCTAAATATGCCGGTATGAAATACATTGTAATTACTTCGAAACATCACGATGGATTTGCAATGTATCATTCACTTGCCAGCAAATACAATATTGTTGATGCTACTCCATTTAAACGTGACCCTTTAAAGGAACTGGCCGACGCCTGTAAGAAGAATGAAATCAGGTTGGGATTTTATTATTCACAGGCACAGGACTGGCATGAACCCGGAGGTACATACAGGGATATAGAACAGGGAAAATCCCATTGGGACCCGAATCTGGAAAGAGAGCCCTTTATGAATTATATCGACGGGAAAGCAGTCCCACAGGTAAAAGAAATTCTTGAAAATTACGGAGGATTGGATATTCTTTGGTGGGATACACCGATAGGAATGACTGAAGATGCAGCTTTAAAATTAAAAGCAGTGGCTGATGAATATCCGGATATGATCCAGAATAATCGATTGTACAGACCCTGGAAAGGGGATTTTTCAACACCGGAACAACATGTGCCGCCAACCGGGCTCAATTACGACTGGGAAGTGTGTATGACAATGAATACAAGCTGGGGGTATAAATGGTATGACAATAACTGGAAGTCATCAGAAACTCTTATTCGTATGTTGGTTGATATTGCAAGTAAAGGTGGCAACCTTCTTTTAAATGTTGGTCCTGATGCTTTAGGGCAGATTCCTGACTCAAGTGTAGTAAGGCTGCAGGCTATGGGTCAGTGGTTACAAAGGAATAGCCAATCGATTTATGGAACAACAGCAAGTCCTTTCTTTAAACTACCCTGGGGCAGGTGTACAAAAAGGGAACATAAAAATGGTACAACCCTCTATTTTCATGTTTTTAACTGGCCCAAAGACCAGATACTGCGAGTGCCGGGTTTAAAGTCAAGAATTTCAGATGTTTACCTGGTTTCAAATCCTGGTCAAAAATTTGCCTTTAAATTTGAAGATGGTGATCTGTTGATCCATGCCCCAAGTGTAACTTTTGATCCGGTTAATACAGTTATCGCTGTTGAAACAAAGGGCAAATTAAAGGTTGAAAGTAATATGCCAACATTGAAAGATGGTAAAATTTATTTGCCTGCCGATTTTGCCGACATTCATAATCCCGGTTATGGAAGCCAGGCCAGGGTTGAAGGACAAAGCCCAAAAACTGTCATAAAAAACTGGGTGGATGAACGAACAAAAATTGAATGGATGTTGAATGTCCCTGAACCCGGTAAATACAAAATAAATATGTATATAAAAGCTGCCGGTGAAAACATAATGAATTTGAAACTTGGATCAGAAGAAATTACTGAAGAATTGGATGATTCAGGAAATGAATTTGTTCTTGTTACTCCAGGAGAAATAGACGTTAAAGAATCCGGAAATGTTACATTTAGCCTGTCACCGGAGCAGGGGAACTGGAATGAAGTTGAATTACATTTTGTTGAATTGGAATTGATTAATTAATCAGATTCTTTAATTTCTATTTTCACTATTCCTTTTTTTGTTGGATTAGTCATTATTAGGTTTATCCGGTAAATATTGTCTCCCCATTTCTGAATAATCCCCTGGTCTTCCATGCTTTCAAGTTTTACTTTTTCAACTTCAGCATTAAAAAGATTTTTATTAAACCCGATCTTAAAATTCTGATCGGGATAGTGGATTATTACCTCACTTTTATTTGCTTCACAAGGGTAGCAAGTCATAAAATGCTGAGTAATACTTTCAATTTTTGTAAGGTCAAATTCATCTGTAATTACAATATTTTTACCTCTGTTGAAATTTAATGTTCTTTTCCACTTAGTGACTCCTGCTACTTTAGGATATGCTTCAGAAAGGTCAAGTGAAAAAGTGGCTGATTTTTCAGCATTTTTATAAGTAACGTTTTTTGATTTGTATTCAGCACCCGGTTGTTGAGTGAATCCATTTATCGATGGAATATTATGATAATCGGAACAATTAAACCAGATAGTGTACCTCTGATCACTGAAAGTTTTCAAAGTATAAGTTCCACGGCCAACATCGATTAAAAGGGGCAAACCATCATAATAAACCACATAATTTCCAATGTCGTTGTGATTGTGGCTTTCGTTGTTGTTCCCACCTTTTGCTGCTACAAAAAAACCATCGGTACTTCCTTTTTTATCACGGGCCATCATTACCTGTAAGTCAGGATACCAAACTGATTCAGGGAGCGGCAATCCTTTTTCAGATGATTTAATTTCATCCTGTAAGTAAAGCGAAAAGATATTCCTGAAAAAATGAAAACTGTAAATCTCACCTGAAAAGTCTTTGTGATAAAAAGCCCCGAATTTTTTCATATCAGTATCGTCAATGGCTTTCCCAAACCGGTAAATCATTTCTGCATCCATTTCAGGCTGTGGGTCAGCATCAGCAAAGTTTAAAAAGTATTTTTCACTGATCTGGGCTTTATAAATAAACTGAGCCATGTTTTTAATTTTCAGATCTGAAAAAATATAACTAAAGGAGTTATTTGTTGCCAGGTTTAATAAAGCGAGATTATCAAATAACGAAGCTGCTGCAGCACCCCAGTAACCCGGGCCTTCGTCGCAACCACCATCCTGAGGGTAGGGATTCAGGAACTCATCAAGCACATCCAGTATTTTATATACATGGTTAACTCGTTTTATTTCATCCTGTTCAAGAAGTAAAACCGAATTTAACCAGTTGGAACAGATCCAGGGATTCCAGTTATTTGGGCGGCTTCCATCAGTACTGTAACCCATCCATCCATGATGCTTATTCATCAATGGTTCAAAAATGCGGCGGTTAGTCTCATAATAAATTCTTTTCCTGATTTGTGGAGAAACAGCATCCAGTTGATCTCCCAGGAAATAATAAGCCCAGGAAAGATAAGTTGCCGTTTCAGCAGCAAAAAGATCAACAAACGGTTCTGAAACATCCATAAGACCACCATACTCTTTTCCTCTGGGCAGGTGTGCAGGCACTCCCCACCACGATTCTTCACAAATCGACCAGATTCCGTTTATTATCGGATCGATAAACCTGCCTTTATTTTCATAAACTTCTGCAAGTACCATCGTCCCAAGTACCCTTCTTTTCTGAAAACTAATATTCTGATATTCATCGCGGTCGCCGGTTCGTTCTATTAAGAGCGATTTAGTTGCCGGAATATAAGGCCATTCATAATCAATGTATTTTTCAGCAGACTTAACGAAGGCCTCAAACATTTCCCTGTCAGTCAGTTCCGTGTTGGTAATATCTGCAAATGGTTTCCAGTCTTTAACCGGAATCAGAATTTTTGTTAATTCTTCTTTTGAATACTTACCACTTAATAAATCAGCTTGATTCTGGCAAAAACTAAAATTTGAAAGAATCAGAAAAGCAATAACGAATATTTTTTTCATAACGGTCAGGTCAGATTATGTTTCGAAAATAAAAAAAGCTGCCTGTAAAAACAAGCAGCTTTATATTTTATCATGGTCAATTTTATTTCATTTCTGCATAATATTTATAAAACAGAGGAATGGTCCTGATTCCGTTAAAAAACTGTTCAAGCGGATAGTTTTCGTTTGGAGAATGGATTGCATCCGATTCCAGTCCGAAACCCATTAATACAGATTTAATTCCGAAAATTTCCTCAAAGGTTGAAATAATCGGGATGCTGCCACCTGAACGGAAAGGAACCGGTCGTTTCCCGTAAACTTCGACATATGCTTTTTCAGCAGCCTGATATTCAGGAATATCAATCGGGCAGACATAACCCTGTCCTCCATGAAGTGATTCAACTTTTACTTTAACAGTTTTTGGAGCAATCGATTCAAAATGGTTTTTAAACAGTTCAGCTATTTTTTTATGATCCTGATTCGGCACTAAACGCGATGAAACTTTTGCAAATGCTTTGGATGGCAGTACAGTTTTTGCCCCTTCGCCGGTGTATCCTCCCCAAATGCCACAAATATCGAAAGAAGGGCGGATACCGGTTCGTTCTGATGTTGAAAAACCTTTTTCTCCGGTCAATTCGTCAACATCAATAGCCTTTTTATATTTTTCTTCATTAAACGGAGCCTGGGACAATAATTCCCTTTCCTCTTTTGATACTTCCATTACATTGTCGTAAAACCCCGGAATTGTTACCTTTCCGTTTTTATCAATCATTTGAGCAAGCATCTTACTTAAAACAATTGCAGGGTTGGCTACTGCACCACCAAATAAACCTGAGTGTAAATCTTTATTGGGACCGGTCACCTCAACCTGCCAGTAAGCCAGTCCTCTTAATCCGGTTGTGATGGTTGGCATATCGGGTGCCATCATGGTTGTATCTGAAACCAGGATCACATCAGCCTTCAGCATTTCTTTGTTTTCGCGGCACCATTTACCAAGATTAGGTGAACCAATTTCTTCTTCACCTTCAATCATAAATTTGACATTGCAGGGAAGTGTATTGGTTTTAACCATTATTTCGAAAGCTTTGGCATGCATCATTCCCTGGCCTTTATCGTCGTCGGCACCGCGCGCCCAGATTTTCCCGTCTTTAATTACCGGCTTGAACGGATCAGTGTTCCATAGGCTGACAGGATCAACAGGCATTACATCGTAATGTGAATAAATCATTATTGTTGGCAATGCCGGGTCAATGATTTTTTCAGCAAAAACCACCGGATTCCCATCCGATTCAAAAACTTCGGCTTTATCTACTCCTGAGTTTAACAGGATTTCTTTCCACTTTTCTGCCGCCCTGTACATATCAGGTTTGTGGTCGGCTATTGAGCTGATTGAAGGGATGCTGATCAGTTCAAATAACTCTTCTAAAAAACGATCTTTGTTTTCTTCGATGTATTTATTAATATATTCCATGTTTTGATAAAATTTTATTTTGCCAAAAAATAGGTTTTATTCGCTAGATTAAAAAGGATTTTTGTTTGGAAAAATGGCTAACCTAGATTTTAATAGATTAATTTTAATTTGAGTATAATTTGAGAATGGTTTTCCTTCAACAATTTTTAGTGGAATATTAGCTGATGATCGATTTTTTCATTAAATTTTTCAAATTATTTACGTACGATAATTTTGTCGTACGATAATTTTGTCGTATATTTGTTTACTTATTTTAAAATGTTAACAAATGAAACAAAAAGAAATTATTGCATTAACTCCTCAAACAGGAGGAGTGTTAAAAGCAAATCAGGTAATTGGAAGAGAAAAATTGATTGAAGATTACTGGAGGATTTTGAAAAGACAGGGGATTGTTCTTTATGCTGAAAGACGATTTGGCAAAAGTTCTGTTTTAATAAAAATGAATGCCAGTGTTAAAGATGGTTTTCTGACTATTTATAAGGGAGTAGAAGGTGCTGAGAATGCAGATGATTTTGTAAATATTCTTTTTGAACGCATAAAAGAAAAAAAGATTATTGAGGAATCAAGAATGAAGGAAGTTGAGAATGTTTTCAATACAATAACTTCTCACATTAAAAAGGTTGCAGGGATAGAACTTAACAAAGTCGATAAAAAGTGGGAAAAGCAGCTTTATTATATAATTAAATTGTTAACCGAACAATATAACGGCAAATACATTATAATTATGCTGGATGAATTTTCTATAATGCTCAGTAAAATGGAAAATTCGGAAGCAGTTAATGTATTAGGATTTTTAAGAGATTTAGTGCAAAATGAATTTCCCGAGCAGCTCAGGTTTGTTTACTGTGGCTCAATAGGTATTGATTTGGTTATAGATAAAATAAAACGAGCAGGTTATAATATTGGCGATCCAATTAATCATTTGAATAAGCAAAGGTTGCTTCCATTTTCAAAGAATGAAGCATTATATTTTAGTAGATGTCTTTCTCAGGGATGTGGACTGAAAATCAGTAAGGCAACAATGGAATACATTTGTAAGGAAGCGGATAATATCCCATATTTTATTGATGTTATTTTTGATAAAATCAAGGATTTAAATTCCATTAAAAAGGCACAGGTAGACATGGCACTGGATAGTATTTTAAATGACTCAACCAATTCGAATAGCCTCAAACATTTTTATGATAGAATTGAAAAGTTTTATCCTGATAAAGTACTTGTTAACCATATTTTGAATTTTATATCGGGAAGGGAAGGGTTCATTAGCGAGAATGAAATTGCATCTCATGTTGAGAAACAGGTAGAAATTGAAAGGATGGTATTAAATGAAGAAATTGACCGTCTTTGGAGAGATGGTTATTTTGAAAGAGAATTAATTGATGGGAAACGTCATTTTCGTTTCAATTATTCTATTGTTAAAAAATGGTGGGCAATTAATAAGGCTGTTTAATTTCAGAAATTATAAAAGAAAAGATTATGGCAAATCCGTTATTGTCGTTTAATGCAAAAAGTGTTGACTCAGAAATTCTCGAAAAAACATTGGTTGGCAGGAAAGATATTGTTGACAAGGTTGAAAAGGAATTAGTTAAGAAAATAGAAAACGGGCAATCATATCAGAATCTTATTATTGCTCCCCGGGGTAGTGGGAAAACACACATTACAAAAGTTTTATACAACCGTTTGAAATCAAATAAAAAAATAGCTGAAAAGATAGCCATTGCATACATGATTGAAGACGAAGTTGGTATTGCTAATTTTCTTGATTTTCTTGTTCGTGTCCTTGAATCATTCATTCGTTACAAAGAGCCCGGATTTGAGAATTTAAAAGATGCGATTTATGAAATTTCTAATATGCAGGAGCGTCAGGAATTTGCTCTTAAAAATTTGTTACTTGATTTTTTAGGGGAGAAACTGTTAATTGTTCTGATAGAAAATTTAAATGTTGTTTTTGAAGGAATGGGTCAAACCGGACAGGCAAGGCTTCGCGATTTTATCCACGAAAATAACAACATTTGTTTGGTAGCCACCAGCCAAAATCTGTTTGCCCATATTCAGGACAGCAACTATCCGTTTTATAACTTTTTTAAAACCGTTCATCTTAACAAACTCGGTTTTGACGAATCTTTTGAATTTATGAAGGCTATTGCCATTGCAGAAGAGAATAAGGTAGTTTTAAAAGAATTTGAAAAACAAAATGTTAAAGGAAAGATCAGGGCAATATTTGAACTTACGGGTGGAAACCACCGGCTTCTGGTTGAGTTTTATTCGTTCCTGAAAGCTGAATTAAAATCAGAACTCTCGCAGGTTTTTGTAAAGACTATGAATAGCCTTAAGCCTTATTATGAGCAGTTTGTAGCAAAGCTGCCTGTTCAGCAACAAAAAATAATAAAGTTTATCAGTTTGCAGCATACGCCTCAAATGGGTAAAGAAATTGCCAGGTCGTGTTTTATGCACGCAAATGTTGCATCCAAACAGCTTTCTGAATTATACAAAAGTGGTTATATCGATAAATATAAAGAGGGAAAAGATACTTATTATGAGTTGAGAGAGCCTTTAATGCGCATTTGTTTTGAAATAAGTGAGAGCCCTGATGGAATTGCCAAGTTGTTTATTGATTTTCTTGGTATTATTTATGGTTCAGAAGAAATCAGAAGCAAATATTTGAAATATAAATATGCAGCGCGTTTACAACCCGAAGATTTAAGAGAAAAGTATTTACAGGAAGCAAAAATGTTTAGTAAAGTGATAGAACCTGAACTTCTCGAAGAGTTAAGAAATCTATCTGACTTTGAAGAATGTAATTCAGTACAAGAGGTTGAAAAATCAATTGAATATTATAACAATAGGCAGTTTGAAAGGGAATTTGGAATTAGTAAAGAGGAGTTGATTGATTTATTGAAACAATCAT
>JAFGGF010000442.1 GCA_016930735.1 Prolixibacteraceae bacterium | reverse complement strand
TCAAGTGAGTACAATCTTTTCTGAGGATCGGTACGAAGTTTTGTTAATGACATAATTTTTATGTTTTATTTTAGAAATGCAATTTACTGAGAAAATACAAAACCCGGCTCAGTGTTTTTAAAAAATTTAATAAGCAGGTATTTATAAAACTTTAAATACGGCACTGTTATTGTTAAATTAACCAAAATCAATAATTAACTCAAAAGATCCGTTATCATGAAAAATGTTGCACTACTCCTGATTTCGCTTTTTATAAGCTCAACCTTGTTTGCCCAGTTTGAAAATTTTGACCTTTCGAAATATACATTGCCTGATATTAAAAGAAGGCAGTTGGATATTCATTTGAATGAAACAAGCAGTCGGGATAAAGCATGGGCAAAGGATATTTCAAAATACAAATTTAATTTGGATGGTAATTTTTCAATTGATTATTCTTTTTATGAAAATACAAGAGGAAAAATACAAAATGATTGGATAAGTTTTGATTTAAATCCGGATTTGAATTGGAATAATACAGATAGTACTGAAACAGATAAAAATGACCGGATGTATTTCGGTATAAATTTAGGTACTGATCGGAAGATTTATATTAATGAAGATAAACTATTCTTTCACTTTTACCCTGCACTTATGATTGATTATTCTTTTTCAAATAATATTGAAAATGTAATAAACAATGGGAACAATTACCGTTTAAAACAAATGGACAGGGAATGGTATTTGTATCCGGAAATTTCCGTTGGATTAGGATCAGGAAGGATTGAGTCAACAGGTGATTTACGCCATGCACTTTATATTTTAGAGGATATTAATAAGATTGGGAAGCTTTCAAAAATCCCGGATGAAAATGAAATATATAATATTGCTCTGTTAATTTCTCAATTGAAAAACAAAAGATATTTCGACAGCAGGTTAAAAAGAACTAGCGATATTATCAGCATGGATTCTTTGCTGCAGGATATTGGATTGATAAAAAAAGAGGATGCATTGTATTTTACTTCATTGTATGATATGTGGTTATACGGAAGTGAATTACGAAAGGCAGGGAGTTCATTTCAATTTGATTTAAAGTCAAAATTAGAATATCAATACAGAAAAGAAGTTCAATCCGACTTATATATGAATCAGAATTCACTGCCTGATTGGATTAATAAAACAAATTATAACAATGAAGTTATCGGGGCATATTTTTCTTATGATTCATATAAACCAATTGGATTAAAGTGGGAGCGTTTCTTAGGGATTAAAGGTGGTACTGATTATGTCTTTATTGATAAAAAGGCTTTCAACGATTTATTTCTTTTTATATACAGATTTAATTTATCTTCAACTTTAAAGTACAAATGGTTTTTAAATACGCGTACTAACGCTGAATTTACATGGAGCACAAATTATTATCATTCAAAAAGTAAATATGAATGGGAGGAGATGTTTTATTCTACATTAAGTACGCAATTTTTTTGTACAATTAATTATTATTTCTCCCCTTATTTGAAAATGACATTTTATCCTTCTGTATTATATTCCTTATCAAAAAGACATATTTCAGAGAATAGGTTTTATATTACTCAGCAACTAACTTTAACTTACAGCCTTTTTTAAAAACCATTCATCATTCAAAATTCAACATTCAAAATCGTTTTTTGCTGTCTTTTTGTCACCGGAATGTCACCTTTGAACCGCTTTGTTTTTCAGTATTGTGTCATTATTTCGTTTATAACAGCCAACAGGCGGTTGGCATAATGCTTGCTACTGTCAGTCCGTATTTCGAAAATCAATAAAACAAAAATATACACAAAATGGGAAAAATAATTGGAATCGACTTAGGGACAACTAACTCATGCGTTGCAGTAATGGAAGGCAATGAACCTGTTGTAATTCCTAACAGCGAAGGGAAACGCACCACTCCTTCAATTGTTGCATTTGTCGAAAATGGCGAACGCAAAGTTGGCGACCCTGCCAAAAGGCAGGCTATCACCAATCCGACAAAAACGGTTTTTTCAATTAAACGTTTTATGGGTGAAACCTATGACCAGTGCTCCAAAGAAATCGGAAGGGTTCCTTATAAAGTTGTAAGAGGTGATAATAATACTCCGCGTGTTTCCATCGATGACAGAAAATATACACCACAGGAAATTTCAGCTATGGTTCTTCAGAAGATGAAAAAAACTGCTGAAGATTACCTGGGGCAGGAAGTGACAGAAGCTGTGATTACAGTGCCTGCTTATTTCAGCGATGCACAACGTCAGGCTACAAAGGAAGCCGGCGAAGTTGCAGGTCTGACAGTCCGCAGGATCATTAATGAGCCAACTGCTGCTTCTTTGGCATATGGCCTTGACAAAATGGATAAAGACATGAAGATCGCCGTATTCGACCTCGGTGGCGGGACTTTTGATATTTCAATCCTTGAACTGGGTGATGGTGTTTTTGAAGTTAAATCGACCGATGGTGATACCCACCTGGGAGGTGACGATTTCGACCAGGTAATTATCGACTGGCTGGCAAGTGAATTCAAGAATGATGAAGGTGTTGACCTGAAAAAAGACCCGATGGCTCTTCAGCGCTTAAAAGAGGCTGCTGAAAAAGCAAAAATTGAATTATCAAGTTCAACACAAACTGAAATCAACCTTCCTTATATTATGCCGGTTGACGGAATTCCAAAACACCTTGTAAAAACTCTGACACGTGCCAGATTTGAACAATTGGCAGACGCATTGATTAATGCAACAATAGCTCCTTGTGAAAAAGCATTAAAAAATGCCGGGCTTTCATCTTCTGAAATTGATGAGGTGATCCTTGTCGGAGGTTCAACACGTATCCCTGCCATTCAGGAAAAAGTGAAAAATTTCTTTGGGAAGAATCCTTCAAAAGGAGTGAACCCTGATGAAGTTGTGGCAGTTGGTGCAGCTATTCAGGGGGGTGTTCTTACCGGCGAAGTAAAAGATGTTCTTCTGTTGGATGTTACTCCCCTTTCACTTGGTATTGAAACCATGGGAGGTGTAATGACAAGGTTGATTGAGGCCAATACTACCATTCCAACCAAAAAGACCGAAACTTTTACAACTGCATCAGATAACCAGCCTTCGGTTGAAATTCATATACTTCAGGGAGAACGTCCGATGGCACAGGGGAATAAAACAATCGGAAGGTTTCACCTTGACGGAATACCACCGGCACCAAGAGGAATCCCGCAGATTGAAGTTACTTTCGATATTGATGCCAATGGTATCCTCCATGTAAATGCAAAAGATAAAGCTACTGGCAAATCACAATCGATCCGTATTGAAGCTTCTTCAGGTTTGACTGATGATGAAATCAAACGGATGAAACATGAAGCTGAAGCCAATGCCGAAGCCGACAAACAAGCTAGGGAAAAAGTAGATAAAATCAACCAGGCTGACAGTTTGATTTTCCAAACCGAAAAACAACTTAAAGAGTTTGGCGATAAAATTCCGGCTGACAAGAAAAAGCCAATTGAAGATGCTCTGGCAAAATTAAAAGAAGCACACAAAGCTCAGGACCTGGCTGCAATTGATGCCGCAATTAATGAACTAAATACTGTGTTCCAGGCTGCATCGCAGGAAATGTA
>JAFGGF010000441.1 GCA_016930735.1 Prolixibacteraceae bacterium | reverse complement strand
TTTGCTGCGTGCAAATATTGAATATGCTTTAAAAATGATTAACCCTGCCTGTTTGGAAAGGGGTTTTTAGACAGACTGCCGTTAGGGGCAATTTTTGAAATCCGGGGATATCGGCCTACACTGAATCTTTCTGCGTTTCCGGAGCTCAAAGATTAGGCACAATTTAGCTAAAATTATTGTTCTGAGCAATAGATAATATATGATTGACGAGATAGAAAAGATTGAAGTGGCATGTCATTGGTCATTGGTCATTAGGCATTAGGCATTGATCATTAGCTATCAGGCATTTTAGAGATTAAAAATAGCTGGCTCAAGGAGCATAGCGCACAGCTCAAAACCCATTCATTTAAAATTAATTTGAAGCTTGAGACTTGCAGCTTTAAACTAATGCCTTAATAAAATACCAGGTCATAAATCCGGAGGTGATCAATTTTAAAAGTGTACCAACCAGGAAACCAATAAATGAACCAAGTCCGGCTTTTAACGCAGCAGATGTATCCTTTCCACCGGTTAATTCGCCAACAACCGCTCCGGCAAAGGGGCCAATAATTATCCCCAGGGGAGGGAAGAAGATCAGCCCAAGGATCAGCCCGATTATGCTGCCCCAGATGCCACGTTTGCTGCCGCCAAATTTTTTTGTGCCCCAGGCAGGCACAACATAATCAACGGCATAAACAACAACGGTAATGGCAAGCCAGAGTATCAGGAAACGGGTTGAAAACTGGTATCGTTCGGTAAAATGAAGCAGCAACAAACCAATGTAACTCAAAGGCGGCCCCGGAAGAATCGGTAAAATACACCCTAAAAATCCGAGGATCATAAATATTGCCCCGATTGCTATTAAAAAGTAATCCATATTTTATTCAAATTTATTATTATCAGGAATTCAGGTTTTTATCAGCCGGCTTTTTTACCCTTTTAAAACTGAGCAAAATAATTACCACCACAGAAAAAGCAACTACCAGAGCAGCGGTTGAAAGCTGCTTTTCCCTTTCCATCAGCGCAAAAGCACTCTGTTGAATGTCTTCCCAGTAGGCAACAGTGAGCAAAACCACAAAATTATTTATTGCATGTGTTATAATACAAAGGATAATATTATGTGTCCTCACCATTAACCAACCAAGCAAAAGCCCCAAAACAAAGGTTGCAGGGAACTGCCAGGGGTTTAAATGGAACAGTGCAAACAGGAGCGCAGAGAGGAAAACAGCGAGGAATTTCGGGTAGTTGCGCATAAAACCACGAATGATCACTCCCCTGAAAATCAGTTCTTCAATAACCGGGGCTATAACCACCACCTTTGCAAAAGCCCCCAGCCAGCCATAATCGCTTTCAAAAATATTGTTGAACAACTGGACAAACCAGGTGGGAGGGGGGATATATTTCTCAACGTATAGGTTTGCTTCCGAGATCAGTACGTGAGCCCCTATAATAAAAGTTGCTACAAATATTAAAATCAGCGGATTAAAAAATCTGAGCGGGAAAATCTCCAGAATCCGGCTTTTTGATTTCCTGTAGCCGTAGTACAGAATAAACAAAACCGAGCCAACACCCAGCACCACCTTTTTTATCGGCAGGTACAGGTAATCGGTGCCATAATAATAATCGATAACAGCGAGCGGGAAGTCTATAACTGTCTGAATAAAAATGTATAAAACGACCAGATGTACAGCCTGGAGGAATGTCGGGTAATATTTATTCTTTTCCTGGTTCATAAACTGGTTGATATGCTAAAAATAGGTTTCTTTCTGAAAAGAAAAAAGGAACTGGTAAACAACTTTAAAATACCATGGAAAAATTTCAGATAATTAATTACATATCTTATCAGAAATTTCTTTAAAAAGCCATTCGGTTATTTTTTTTGCCCCTGAATCATTGAAATGAGAGGGGTCTTTCCAGTTGAGTGGATCGGAAGAGATTTCCTGCGGAATAAACATAAGCGGTGCCAGATCTTCGTAAAACTCCTGAAGCATTGGTGTTTTCAGTTTTGAACCTGATTCAGGGAAATATACGAAAAATACCTGGCAATTATTTTTATCGGCAAGCCGGACTATTTTCTTCAAATAATTTTTTGAATATATTAATTCAATATTCCTGATAACTTTGGATTTCCAACGGTTTAACCTTTTTTCCCACCTTTTTTGGTTTAATTCCTGTTCAGTTATATTCATAACTTGATTTGAACCCTGATATCCAAAAAGTTTTGAGTTAAATTCATAATTAACATTACCTTTTAATATTTCCAAACGTAAATCTTCAAACCGGGTAGTTAAGCCAACCCAAATAAATTTGAAAAATTTCTGATTGAAATAAATAAATGATTCAAACAATTCAGAAGTCGTTGCAAGGTAAGGAAATACCGGATGGCCTTTTTTGGGCTCGTCTTCACCCACATTTAATATTAAAATCTTTAGAGATTTATGCCTGAATAAGTCATTCAACATAGTATATTGAATATCTCTTCCGCCTCTGCAATAACCAATATTGGCCACATTTACTGGATTCTGAAATAAAGAATCAAAAAGAGCCTGCAAGTAATCATCCATTAATCCGTTAGCGATGTGTGAATCACCCAAAAAAACCACATCAACAGGATCGTTATTAATAAATATTCTGTCGTAAATCCAACTGGCTTTATTGCTGCATTCGCCTTTTACAAAGTGGTAAGCAAATTGTTTGTCAGTAGGCCTGATAAACAAGTATATGCAACCTAAAATCAATGGAATTAAAAATAAAATAATATGGATCAGGAACCTTTTCATCAAAACTGAAAGTAAATAAATTGCGGGGCAGTTTTTAATACTCCCAGAAACAAAATCATTATTAAAAGCACATAATAGAAAGTCCAGCGGACAAAACGCGGAAAACCAGAAAGCCGTTCAGCAAATGTTTTATTTCCTGTTATAATTTCTGTAGCAATTAAAACAGGAGTTGCAACCAGTAAAACAAGTGAAAGATAATGTTCATCACCTATCATTTTGAACTGGTTTATAAAGCTTTCATTAAAAGCCGCCTTCATCGAAAAAATATTTTTAAAGATTGTAACACTTTCAGGCAATGACCCTGCACGGAAAAAAATCCAGTTAAGGTTAACCAGCGAAAAAGTAATTATCCAACCTATTATATTTTGGAATTTTCCTTTTAAGTGAAAAATCCTTTGAAAATACCTTTCACCAATTAACAGTATTCCATGGCTCGCACCCCAGATAATAAACGTAACACTGGCTCCATGCCATAAACCCGATAAAACAAATGTGATTACGATATTAATAATCCAGCGCGAATTGCTGCAGCGGTTTCCGCCAAGCGGGATATAAATATAATCGCGGAACCAGGTGGAAAGGGAAATATGCCAGCGTTGCCAGAAATTCCTGAATGATGCAGCAAAATAAGGAGTCCGGAAATTGACCATTAACTCAATTCCCAAAAGCTTAGCAACACCAATGGCAATATCGGAATAACCGGAAAAATCGCAATAAATCTGAAACCCAAAAAACAATGTTGCAACAAGAATTTCAAAACCATTAAATCCTGCAGGATTGCCATAAACCAAATCAACCACCCGGGCAAACTGATCGGCAATAACCATTTTTTTGAATAATCCCCAAAGAATCAAACGTAAACCTTCTTTTGCCTGGTTTTCAGAAAATTGTTTTTTCTTTTCTATTTGAGGCAATAAATTACCGGCACGTTCTATAGGGCCTGCAACAAGCTGGGGAAAAAATGCAACATATGTAAAAAACGTCAGGGCGGAGCTGGTTGGTTTTATTTTTTTACGGTATACATCAATAGTATAACTCAATGTTTGAAAAGTATAAAAACTGATGCCAACAGGTAAAATTATATGCAATGTTGAAAATTCTTTAACCTGTGAACCTAAAATTTCATGAAGAGAATCAACAAAAAAATTGAAATATTTAAAAAAGCCCAGGATTCCAATATTAACTAAAATACTGATTGTTAAAAGTAGTTTTCGCCTGGTTTTATCATTATTCCTGAAAATTAAAATTCCAATTAAGTAGTCCGTTACAGAACTGATTAGTATCAGTGAAAGGAACCGCCAGTCCCACCAGGCATAAAAAATATAACTGCTTAAAAGCAATACCAGTTTATTTAACCTGTTTGAGATACCGGCTGTTTTCCAGTAAATCAGAAAGACTATTGTTATAAAAACCAGAAATGTAACTGAATTAAAAAGCATTCAGGTTTATTTTACATGCTAAGGTATTTAAAATTGATTTTTATAGGGTTTATTCATCAATGTAAAATTGTTTACACCCAAATGTTAATTGTTAATACAAAAACTTCCGGTACAATTTGATTATTTGCCAAAAATGTATTTATTTTGCGAACCGTTTTGAAAACGTGTTTTTAACGAATTGAATTTAAAAGAGATGTCAAGAGTTTGTCAGATAACAGGAAAGAAGCCGATGGTTGGCAATAATGTATCGCACTCAAAGAGGCGTACAAAAAGGAAGTTTCATGTCAACCTTTTTAAAAAGAAATTTTTCTTACCTGAAGATAACAGTTGGGTAAGCCTTACTGTTTCGGCTGCAGGGTTGCGGACCATAAATAAAATGGGAATCACAAAAGCTTTGGAAGTAGCAAAAGAAAAAGGTTATTATAAATAATTAAATATCAGGAGCAATGGCAAAAAAAGGGAACAGGGTTCAGGTTATTCTTGAATGTACCGAGCATAAAAACAGTGGTATGCCGGGGACCTCACGTTATATTTCAACCAAAAACAGGAAAAATACTCCTGAACGCCTTGAATTGAAAAAATACAATCCGATTCTCAAAAAAGTTACAGTACACAAGGAAATTAAATAATTAAGATATGGCAAAGAAAACGGTTGCAACATTACAGAAAGGTGCTGGTAAAGGTTTTGCCAAAGTGATAAAAATGGTAAAATCTCCAAAAACCGGAGCATACACATTCAAAGAAGAAGTAGTTCCTAACGACGACGTAAAGGGATATTTCAAAAAATAACAAGATATTGTATTTCGTAAAAAGGGGCTTTCATCAACAGGTGAAAGCTTTTTTTATTTATTTTAGCCACTCTTTAACTCAATAAGCCATGGGATTATTCGGAAGTTTCAACAGCAGGAAGAAGGAAAGCCTTGATAAAGGGCTTTTAAAAACCAAAGAAAGCGTATTTAAAAAGTTAAGCAGGGCTGTTGTTGGTAAATCTAAAGTCGACGACGATGTATTGGATAACCTTGAAGAAGTGCTGATCACTTCCGATGTTGGCGTTGAAACCACCTTAAAGATCATTGAACGGATTGAAGCACGTGTTTCGAAAGATAAATACCTGGGTGTTGAAGAACTTAACCGGATACTGATGGAAGAAATTTCAGCTTTGCTTGAAGAAAATAATTCAGCCGATGTTTCCGATTTTGACCTTCCTGAACGGAATGACCCATATGTTATTATGATTGTAGGTGTTAACGGAGTTGGAAAAACAACAACCATTGGTAAACTTGCCTACAATTTCAAACAGGCAGGTAAAAAGGTTGTTCTTGGTGCCGCCGATACGTTCAGGGCTGCTGCCATCGACCAGTTGCAAATTTGGGCCGACAGGGTAGGAGTGCCGATCGTAAAACAAAAAATGGGTGCCGACCCGGCATCAGTTGCATATGATGCCCTTTCATCAGCAAAAGCAAATGGCGCCGATGTGGTAATTATTGATACTGCCGGAAGGTTGCATAATAAAATCAACCTGATGAATGAACTTTCAAAAATCAAAAAAGTAATGCAAAAGGTTATCCCTGACGCACCAAATGAGGTTTTACTGATTCTGGATGGCTCAACCGGGCAGAATGCCTTTGAGCAGGCCAAACAGTTTACAAAAGCAACCGACGTAACCGCCATGGCTTTGACTAAACTTGATGGAACAGCCAAAGGCGGAGTTGTCCTGGGAATTTCCGACCAGTTTAAAATCCCAGTTAAATACATTGGCATAGGCGAAAAAATGGAAGACCTCCAGATTTTCAGAAGGCGTGAATTTGTTGAATCCCTGTTTTCAAATGAATAAATAATTCTTTTATAAAAAATCAAATTAATCTGAAAATAATGAAAAAACTGACCTTTATCCTGCCGGCTTTATTATTTATTGTTGTTTCCTGTTCTGTTCAACCCGAAAATGAAAGTTCACAATGGCGGGGCCCAAACCGCAATGGGATTTACAACGAATCAAACCTGTTAAAAGAATGGCCTGAAAATGGCCCCGAACTTTTATGGTCGTTTGAAGGGCTGGGTTACGGGCATGGAAGCGTAGCCGTTGCCAACGGTAGAGTTTATGTTACAGGAATTGCTGATACGCTGAACTCACAGGGAACCCTGTTTGTATTTAACCAGGAAAACGGAAGCCTTCTCTGGGAAAAAGTTTACGGGCCTGATTGGGGAGTTAATTTTCATGGGCCACGTTCAACACCAACAATTTCAGGCGATTATATTTATATTGAAAGCGGTATAGGGAAAGTTTATTGCCTTGATAAAACCAATGGAAATGAGATTTGGTCGGTTGACTTTAAAAAAGACCTGGGGGCAGATACAATCCAGTTCGGTTTTTCTGAATCGGTTTTAGTTGATGGCGACAACCTGATCTGCGTGCCGGGAGGAAAAGAAAATAACGTAGTTGCCCTGAACCGCTATACCGGAAATTTGGTTTGGTCCAGCCCCGGAGTAGGAGAGATTGCCACTTATAGTTCGCCAATGAATTTTATTCATAACGGACAAAAAATGGTGGTTGCAATGACTTCGGGCTCTGTTATGGGATTTGATGCAAATACAGGGGAAATGTTCTGGCGGGTCCACCAGTTCCAGGATAATAAAATACATGCAAATACGCCTGTTTATAAAGATGGAAAACTGTTGGTTTGCAGTGCATCAAGAAGGGATAGTTCCGGATTGGTATTATTTCAGCTTTCAGATGACGGCAGAGAAGTTCAGGTTTTATGGCGCGACAACCGTATTTTAAACCTGATGGGTGGACAAATCTTTATGGACGGTTATATTTATACTTCCAACTATCAGAAAAAGGACTGGCGTGTAATTGATGCTGCTAATGGAGAAATGATTTTACAAAATAAAGATTTTGGCGGAGGTATTGTTATTTATTCCGATGGACTTTTTTATGCATATTCTGAAAGGGAAGGGGAGATTGCCCTTTTTGAAGCTTCGCCTGAAAATATAAGGCTGATCAGTAAATTTGAAATACCCCTGGGTGATAAAGAACACTGGGCTCACCAGGTAATAAACAACGGAATTTTATTAGTAAGGCACGGGAATGCTTTAATGGCCTATAATCTTAGGGAATCTTAGTTTTCTTTTTTAGGAATAGTAAAATAAAAAGTTGTCCCCTTTTTGAGTTTGCTTTCAACCCATATTTCACCTTTGTGTAACATAACAAATTCATAACACAGGATAAGTCCAAGCCCTGTGCCTTTTTCTCCTTCTGTCCCGTTTACAGAAGATGCTTTATCTAAATTGAATAAGGAATCTATTTTATCCTGATCCATACCAATGCCATTATCGGCAATACTGAACTGAATAAAATTATCTTTTTCCAGGGCATTTATATAAACCTTACTTCCTGAATTGCTGAATTTAATAGCATTCATTAATAAATTTCTGCAAATTAATGTTAGCATATTATAATCGGCAAAAACTGTCAGATTACTATCGTTTGACAGGTTTATTATTTGAACAACTTTTTTTCTTGAAAATGATAAAACTTCTCCAAGAATATTCTCAAAAATATCACAGATATTGATACTTTCAGGTGAAAAATCCAGCACTCCTCTCTGGCTTCTTGACCAATGTAACAGATTTTCCAACAGGTTATAAGCACTTGAAGAAGATTCTTTGATATATCCCAGTATTTCCAGGTTCTGAGCCTGGTCCCATTTATTGAAATTAGAGATCAGCAGATCGGAATAACCCAAAATAACATTAAAAGGATTTTTCAGGTCGTGCGCAATAATTGAAAATAATTTATCTTTGGTTGTATTGATCGACGCTAATTCCTTGTTGGCTTCCTCCAGGTTTTCAGCTGTCGATTTTAACTCTTCAGACTGGGATTTAATAATTTCCTGATTCTGCCTCAATTGTGTATTGATTTCGGTTAAATGGTCAGATTGCTGTTTCAGCAATTCATTTTTATGGTTTAAATCATGTGTCCTTTCTTCTACCATCTGCGACAACAATTTTTTCTGTCTTCTTAATGTTGAAGTACGGTAGTAAAAGAATAATATAATCAGGCCAATTATAACTACCCCCAAAAATATTCTGAATAAAACGGTACTCCACCATGGAGGTTTTATAACTAATTTTAAAGAAACCCCCTCTTTATTCCATACCCCGTTGTAGTTGGCTCCTCTTACGATTAGCGTATATTTACCGGGATCGAGGTTAGTATAAGAGACAGACCTTCTGTTACCTGCATAAACCCAGTCGTTATCAAAATTTTCCAGTTTATACTCATAAACGTTTTTATCGGGGAGGGTATAGTCAATAACTGAAAAATAAAATGTCAGGATATTCTGGTTATAATTAAGTATTAATTCTTTTGTATCTGAAATACTTTTTGTTAAAGGTGATCCTTTAGCATTCGGTTTTACAGGTTTATTAAAAATATCCAATCCTGTTATCAGAATTTCAGGTACCTGTTGGTTATCGATATTAAGTTTTTCAGGGTCAACAATATCGAATCCATTAAAACCACCAAAAAAAAGTTTTCCATCAGAAGTTTTAAAAGTACTTTTCCTGTAAAACTCATTACCTTCAAGCCCGTCACCTTTAGTAAAGCTCCTGATTTCCTTATTTTTATAATCAAATTTACATATTCCGCTATCAGTGCTTACCCATAATATCCTGTTATTGTCAATTAACAGGCCACGCACAACATTTCCCGGCAATCCGTCAGATTTAAAGAACCTTTTAAATATACCAGTTTCAGGATTTAACCTGTTCAATCCATTCTGAGTAGCTACCCATACAGTGGTATCATTTTCTATCAGAATATCAAAAACCTCATTATTGCTGATACTCTGCTGATTATTTTCATCATTGGGGAAAAATCTGATCGAATCATTTTCAATGTTTAAAATATATAAACCTGTTGTAGAGCCAATATACAGGTTCTTTTTATCATCTTTTTTTATTATGAAAACATAATTATTTATAATGGTAGTACTTTCATTATAACGGGTAAAAATATCCTCATCAATTTTATAATGTATTAATCCACTCCTGTAGCTTCCTAACCATAAATCGTTATTATACCCCATTTCAACAAAGAAAATATTATTATCAGGGATGTTGCTGTTCTGAGTTGTAAATGATTTAAATTCATGGGTTTCAGTATCAAATCTGACCAAACCACCGGCCCAGGTAGTCATCCAAAGTATCCCCTTTTTATCTTCAGTAATTGAAAGTACTGCATTGCTCGAAATACCTGAATTTGAGGTATTATACCTGAAAAACCTGTTTGTCTCGTTGTTAAACAGGTTTAGTCCCCCGCCATCGGTACCGATCCACAACCTGCCTTTTGAATCTTCAAGAAATGAACTTACGGTATTATTACTTAAACTGAATTCACTGCCTTTAAAGTTTGAAAACCTGGTAATTGCCCCACTCGATTTTGGTGAAATATTAACTCCGCCACCAAAGGTCCCGATCCAGAAATTACCCAGCTTGTCTTTGGTAATCGATTGAATTGATTCGTTGTTTAAACTTGAAAGGTCGTAATCATCAATACCATACTTCCAGAAATTCTGCTTTTTACGGTTGAATAAATAAAGCCCGTCGTTTTCAGAACCTACCCATAAATTATCCTCCTCATCGATATATATACTCAACAGACGGTTGCCTGAAATGCTGTTCTTATCTTCAGGATTGTGAACATACCGTTTCAGGGTTAGATTTTTATCCGGATTTTCGATATAAAAAAGGCCGTTGTAACTACTAATCCAGATGCTGCCTTCAGCATCTTCAGCAATATCAAGAAACGATACATTTTTATATTGCATTTTGCCCTCATTACCTGCGGCTACGGCGGTGAAAGTTTCACTTTCCGGGTCAAAAAGGTTCAGCCCGTTTCGGGTGCTCACCCAAATATGGTTTTTACTGTCGATAAACACACATTCAATCCATGAATTATTAATACTGTTTTGCCCGTCGGATTTAATCGTATAAATTTTTGAAGTATTTTCTACATAATTAAAGACTATTAATCCAATATTGGTAGAAAGGTATAAAAGGCCGTTTGAGTCTTCGGTTATATTATATACCGCACATATATTCCCGTTTAAAACAGAATTTTCGTCCGACATAAAATTTGTGAAATTATCATAGTCAGGATTATACAAACTCAAACCTGCATTGGTACCTATAAAAAGGCGATTATCCCTGTCTTCAAATAAAGATCTGACCTGTGCCCCGGGAAGGCTTGCCGGATTTGTTGTTTCTTCATAATAGACAGTAATATCGTGCCCATTGTACTTATTCAGCCCGCTGTAGGTGCCAATCCACATAAAACCTGAATGATCCTGTAAAATACAGGTTACTGAAGAAGAAGATAATCCATCATCAGGCGTTATATAACTAAACTGCAATGTTACTGGCTGGCTGTTAACAGTAAGAAATGAAAATACAAATACAATCAATATTATAAGGGTATTTCTGTATTTAATATTTATTTCAAATAAACTACCCATTGAAAATATTACTAATTATTAATTAAAGAATTCTCATTATTGTAAAGAAAAAAGAACTGCCACTGCCAACCTGGCTTTCAACCCAGATACGTCCACCATGCAAGTTAACAAATTCTTTGCATAGCAAAAGCCCGAGCCCTGTTCCTTTTTCACCATCGGTCCCAACAGTCGATTTATTTATATCCGATTTAAAAATCCCATTTATTTTTTCAGGGGCGATTCCCACGCCTTCATCCCTGATTTCAAAAATAATTTTATTGGTATCAAAATTCCTGGCTTTAAAATAAATGCTGCTTCCGGGATTACTGAATTTAATAGCATTCATTAATAAATTACGGCAGGTTAGATTCAACATATTAAAATCGGCCCACAATATTATATTGGTATTAATGTTATGGATAAGTTTAATATTCTTTTTCACTGCAAAAGAAGACACCTCCGTTAATACAGATTCAGCTACTTCATTTAACTGAACATTTTCCGGGAAAAACTTCAGTTCACCGCTCTGGCTTTTTGCCCAGTTTAACAGGTTCTCCAGTAAGTTGAATGTGTTAACTGAAGATTCTTTCAACATTAATAATAATTCTAATGTTTGGTTATAATCCCAGTCTTCTAAGTTTTCTATTAAAAGGTCGGTATATCCCAGAATAATATTAAAAGGATTCCGCAAATCATGTCCGATTATTGAAAACAGCTTATCTTTGGTATCGTTTGATTTTTTCAGTTGTTTGTTTAATTCTTCCAGGTTTTCGGCAGTGACTTTCAATTCCTCCCCCTGTAATTTGAGGTCATCCGATTGTTTTTGAATAACTTCCTGCCGTATTTTTAACTTCCTGTTGGTATCGTCGAGTATTTTTGCCTGTTCCTTTAGTAACTCATTCTTTTGAAATAATCGTTGAGTCCGCTCTTCAACTTTTTGAGCTAACCATTTATTCCTCTTTTTGAGATTGGATGTTCTTATCCGGAAAATCAGAACAATCATAAATAAAATAATCAAACCCCAAAGTATTTTACACCACCATTTCAGATACCAGGGAGGTAAAACCCTGATTTTCAATGAAGTTCCGGTTTCGTTCCAAACATTATCATTATTTGAAGCAATAACTCTGAATGTATAATTCCCGGGATCCAGGTGTGAATAAAATGCAGTGTTTGCTTTTCCCGAATTTACCCATTCCTTATCTGCACCCTCCATTTTATATTTATACCTGTTTTTGTCAATGTTAATCAGGTTATCATTAACAAACTCAAAACCAATGGCGTTCTGGTTGAATTTTAAGGTAATTTCATCTGTGAACATTACCTGTTTTTCAAGAACTGAGCCATCTTTGTAGTTATTAACCGGCTCATTAAATATATTTAATTCAGTAATATAAACTTTAGGTGGATCAGGATTCAATTTTATATTATCGGGGTGAAAAACACTCATTCCCCTTGGGCCACCAAAGAAAATAAGGCCTTCGTCGTTTTTAGCCACCGACCTGAGGTGGTATTCACCTTCAATCAGCCCATCCGATTCATTAAAATTATAAACCTCCCCATTCTTTTTGTTGTACCTTGAAATTCCGTTTGTAGTACTTAACCATAAAAAATCTGTACTGCCTTCAATTGCCAAAATATTATTACTCGAAAATCCCGAAACAATCCTGATAAAATTATCATCGCCGGGATTATATTTATTCAATCCGCTGTTTGTCCCAATCCATATCTGATTCTGAGAATCTTCATATAGACAATTTATCTGATTATGGTACAACGAAGTTGAATCCAATGAACTCGAAAAATAGGATTGGAACGATTGGGAACCTTTTTCCAGTTTACTTAATCCCCACGCCGTTGCAACCCATAAATTTTCTTCCGAATCTAAAAGTACCTGAAACGCCCAGTCGTTTGCCAGGTTGTTTTTTGCATTTGTATAATGATAAAAAATATCCTGTTTGCGGTCGAAATAATCAATTCCCCTGCCATGAGTTACAACCCATAGATTTCCTTCCTTATCTTCCGCAATCGAACGAATATCGTTATTAGCTATTGAATTCGTATCATTCGGGTCATTTAAGTAGGAATAAAATCGTCCGTTTTCAGGATTGTAATACTGAAGCCCCCCTAAGTTGGTCCCAATCCACATCCGGTTGTTTTTATCCTTGTAAATGCACATTGTTCCTCCCTGTCCAAGACTATATGGATTACCTGGTTCATCATGAAAAGTCTGGATGTTATTTTCTGACCTGAAAAATATATCAATCCCGTTAAATCCGTTGCCTATCCACCAGTTTCCATAATTATCAGTTTCAATAGTTGTTACATTATTCTCACTTAAATGCCAATAATTATTCGGATTTTTATCATACAATACGAATCCTTTGGAAGCCATTCTGAAACCTATACCTCCCGGTGCATGGCATGTCCAGTAATTCCCCTGCCTGTCCTGAGTGATTGCAATTATAGAATTTTTAACCGACTTTTTATCGCCTTCAATACTATAATACCCGAAAAAAGAATCGGTTTCCCTGTCATATATTTTTAAACCGGTAAGGTCGCATGACCAAAGGTTATTTTCCTTATCAGTGTACAAATAAGTAATATAACCTGCATAATGGTCGGGTGGAGGATAATGCTTTATTTCAAATGTTTTTAGGTTCATTGCATTTATTCCCCCACCATAGGTAGCAATCCATAAACTCCCATTAAATAATGCGATATCGCGAATTGTATTGTTGCTGATACTGTTTGATGAACCTGTATTTATTATTTTTGTTGATTTATCCTCAGAAATATCATAATATTCAAGTCCATCATCCGAAGTCCCTATCCAGAAATTATTTTTTTCATCAATAATAAATTTATTAATATTCCCTCTTTCGATAGAATATATGGCTTTAAATTCACCGGTTGAGTCAATAAATTGATAGATAGAATTTCCGGAAGAAATAAAAATGTTTCCGTCGCTGTCTTCAGCTATAGTATTTATTTGCACACTTCCCAGTCCTGCAGTAATTTGTTCGGTTGCCAATTGTTCAAAATTATCATAGAATTTATTGTATCGGCACAAACCTAATTGAGTTCCAATCCATAAAATCCCGTTTTTATCTACAAAAAGTGTATTAATTGTATTATTAACCAGGCTGGTAGAATCGGAATAATTAAATTTATACTGAACAACCTTTGATCCGTTAAAACAGTTTAAACCGTCGTTTGTGCCAATCCAAATAAATCCCGTACTATCCTGTGCAACAGATGTACATATATTGCTGGTTAGTAATTCATTATTAAAAGGCTCGGAAAAACGCATAACTGGTACCTGCCCGGTTAATTGCCAGGTAACAAATAACATTACTAAAGTAAAAAATACCTTGTGCCTGTATACGAGCCTTTTACTCAACATAAAAGGCACTTTGCCAAATAGCATAATTAATATTTATAATTCCAATTCCATTTCCAAAATAATAATTTTATAGTTAATGGACATATTATATATGAAAAAAAAACTTAACCTATTTAAATATCAGGATTTTCACCTCCCGCGTTCATCCAAAACCTGATTTAGGAAGCTTGAAAAATTAAAAATCATTATATTTCCCAGATAAGGAATCAGGAAAACTATTTTTCCCAAAAATGGAAAAGCATTTCTTTATAAATTCCTGAAAACCAATTAAAAAAATCATTGGCTTTGTTTTTGGAAAGCCAAATTCATTAAAAAAATCATAAATGGGGAATTATAATTTAAGGCAATGGCTTTTTGGTTTATTAATCGACTGCCCTATGGGCAAACGATTACCCGACTGCCCAATGAATAAATACAAAGGAATACCAACAACAAAAAAGATAAATCTGACTTTTGAGATTCCGAAAACTGAATTAAACAGTATATTATTACACCACCGTAAATGCCTGGCTGAAAGAGAGTCTGTTATTATTAAGAAACAGCTTTTAAAAGCTGAAGGTAATAAATAATTTAAGTTGCTGGTAACTTGTTTTAAGTTACAAGTTAATTTGCTTATTTATAATAATTTGTCTTTTTAATCCGGAATTTCAATAAATAATAGGTATTTAGTGATAAAGGTTGAATCTCAAACAACCAGAAACTAGCATCTTGAATTTCGGTGAGCGCATTCCCAGAAGCTCTGCTTCGGAGTAAGCGAACAAACGCAATAAAAAAGTCCTTAACGGAATCGGATTCCTCGTCAGCTATGCAGCGAGGAGTTTCAATTATATGTTAGTTGAAGTTCAAATTCAATTTCATGTTTAACCGGAATATCATCGTCCCCAAATCGGGCTATTTCAGGTTTTAATTTTCGCGCTTCATCCAT
>JAFGGF010000014.1 GCA_016930735.1 Prolixibacteraceae bacterium | reverse complement strand
GGAACTGGATATTTGAGTAGCATAGAAAAATTTCATTTTTCCTTTCTTTTGAACCTATGGATTTTCAATCCATAGTGGTTTAGTTTAGGATTTTTATTGTAATTGTTAACTTCTATTTTGAAAACTAAAAATGCATAATTAGAAATATTTTCTTCTCCGGTTAATATAAGGTCAAAATTATTTGATCGATTCGTTAATTCATTAAATTTTTCTTCTCCCATTTTGTATCTTTTAATAACTTCTGTAATAGGTGTTTCAAAGTTCAAACAATCAACAGAATTTTCAGTTATGAGTTTCGCCATATGTTCAACAAGGGTATTAATATCAAAGTAATTATTCTCTACCATCTGTGAATTCTTTGCAGGAAGCATTAGTACATTATTAAATTGAGGATTAACAATAATTTTCCCTTTTTTATCAATAATTCCATATTTATCATCAATTGATATAAATGCAATATCTCCAAAAAACCTTGTAGCATATTCAAATTGAGGATTTATTATATAATTTCCGTCTGTATTGATAAAACCACATTTCCCATTAGCCATAACAACTGGTGCAAATTTATTTTCATAAAATAAATCAACAAATTTAAATTGTGGATTTATAACTATTTCTCCTTTTTATTTATAAAACCCCAAAGTTCACCTTGTAAAAAAGCGGCAAGACCATTTGAAAAATTTGATACAAACTCAAATTGCGGATTTATTTTTATTTTCCCATCAGCTCCAATGAAACCCCATTTACCACCCTTGGAAATAGGTGCTAATCCTTCTGAAAAATTTGATGCTACATCAAATTGATAGTCAATAACTAATTCTCCTTTTTTATTAATATAACCGTAATGATTTGGTTTACTAGGACTCCAACTGTTTCGTTCAGCTCCCTTATCGTCCCTAACAGAAGCCAAGCCCTCTTTAAAATCTCCTGCATCATTGTAATTAGGTGAAATAACTATTTTACCTTCAGAATTAATAAAACCATATTTGCTTCCTACCCAAATTCTAGAAAGACCTTCGCTAAATTTATATGCTTCCTCTATGGATTCATCGAGGGTTATAACAGTTTCTCCTTTTTTGTTTATTATCTCAATTTTCGAATTCTCTTTTTCAACCAGTGCACAACCATCAACAAAGTCAGTTGCCCTTTTATAAGTGGGATTAATTATATACTTACCATCTATATTAATATAGCATAATTATTATCTGCGGCTTGGACCAATGCCAATCCTTGAGTAAATGGTTGGGATAATTTGAATTGAGGATTAATTATATATTTTCCTTTCTGGTTAATACATCCTCAATATTTTCCAGATTTTACAGGAATAAGTTTTAAGTCTGTATCAGTATTTCCTCCTTTATCGCATGAAAATAAAAAAGGCTATATAAATTATAAAAATCAAAGATTTTACTAATGTTTTCATTTTCGCGGTTATTATGTGATTATTTGAAAGAATTAATTTTGAATTTGCTCAACACCATGTTATAAATGCTTTAAGATTAATATCGCTTTTCCGTTTTTATTTTTCATTCCAAACCAAAATAGTGTACATAAAACACAAATATTCTGTTTTCCAAATAAGTTATTTTATATTTTTGAAATCCGGGGTTATCCATCTGCTCAAAATCTTACTGCGTTTCCGGATTAATCTGAGGTACAAGTTAGCAATAATTGTTGTTTTGAGCAATAGGTGAAGGATTAAAATAATCAAGTATCAAGACAAGAACCTGTAGCGTGCAACTTGTGACCTGCAACGATGGATAAAATATTAATGATTAAGAATAAAAATAACATAGCGATCATTGCGGAATCCTGGCGGACTTTGCGGTTAATATTCTAAAGGGAGGAGTGCAAAAAGCTGTTTTTATAAAAGGTAAAAAGTAAGTGGTGTTTTTCAGAAGGCTCAAAGCGCATGGCGCACAGCACTATACATTTAGAGTTTAAAATTCAATTGATCATTGTTCATATTATCCAACATCCCCGTCTGAACGGGTCATCCGGGCAGGCAACATCCAATAATCAATATTCAATAACCAATAATCAATAAAAAAGCCAGGTGCCAGCCACGATAAATAACCGGCACCCGGCATCCGTGCTTAAAAATCTGCCTTGAGCGATAAAATAAAATTACGCCCCGGTTCGGAGATACCTGAACTGTAAGGTCGGTACCTCTGGTCGGTTAGGTTTTCAATGCCGGCATTTATACTGAGCATATTGGAAAGCACATACATGGCTTTTATGTTCAGGGTGTACCATGCCGGAGCATAGGCATTTCCATCAGCGTCGAGGGCATAAATCTCAGTTTTGCCCAGTTCCTCTTCAGGCATGTCTTTGGCTTTTTTTTCACCCTGGTACAAGGCATACAATTGAAGAGTGAGTTTTTCGGCATGGTAATTTAACCTGCTCACACCAAAAAAGGGTGGGGCATGCCTCGACGGACTGGTGGTGCCGTCATCCAGTTCTTCTTCCCCTGCCTGTAAATTCAGGTCTGAAGAAAAACTGAATCCGGAAGGAAGTTTTAATTCCACCCCTGCCTGGATTCCATACACATGTGCCACAGCGGCATTTTGTATTGCCTGTACTTTGCTCATGGAACCATTGTACAAAATACTGTCGTTCCCGTTGAGCTGAAAATCCCTGCGGACAAGTGCATTGTTTAAAATTGTATAGTACCCGGTTAAATCGATTTTTACTGCGTCGCTGAAAACTTTGGCAATCCCAAGGTCAAAACTGTATGCATATTCAGCTTTCAGATCAGGATTGGGTACAACCACTGAACCCGGTTCTGAATCGAACACCTTTCCTATATCATCCACGTTTGGAGAACGGAAGGCTGTGCCAAATCCGGCTTTGATTACCCAATCTCCTGAAGGCCGGTAAACGCTGCCAAAACTACCGGTTAAAGCTCCGTTATTTATCTCTGCCGTTGTAAACGGAAAGGGATAAAAAGCCAGGTTATTGCTGAAATCAGCTTCGAGTTTAAACCGGTTGTAGTGCAATCCAGCCTGAACGGTAAACTTCTCGCCAGCCTGAAATTCGTCGTTTAAATAAACTGCAAACGAAGACCAGGTAGATTCAGGATACCTCGAAGGACCGGTTTCTTCTGTATTAGTTGAAATATCAGTGATCTTCCCTTCCGATAAAACCTTATCCTTCACCATTTCCAGCCCGTAGAAAAGAATATGTTTATTCCCGATATATTTCGTAAAATCGAGGTTGGCAGAGTAAGCATCCACTTTTTCACTTGTTGTATTCCTGTCGTTTTTATTCAGTGACCTGTCAATCCGGCTTTCTTCGAATTTTTGCTGAGCCAGCCGCAGTGTCATCTGATTAAAAAGGGCATTTTTCGAATTGTAGCTGATATTCAGGTTATTCATCATCCAGAATTGCGGTCCGTAATCCCACTCTGCGTAACGTGCAGTACCATTCTTCACCCTGTTATGCCTGTCGTATCGCCCGTAGGGAGAAGTTTCAGAGTAGTGGAACCCGTAGGTAAAATCCCATGTTTCATCAGGTTTGAATCGAAGTTTCTGCATCAGGTTTATCTGTTTGTAACCCGAAGGTATCTGCAACAGGGGATCGTTCTGGGTTACAACAATATCTGTGTTGTCCTGCCTTTGAACATAATAAGGTTTTATATAGTCATCGGGACCGTGGTTTCCCTGTTTTAGGTGGTCGAAATCCCATGACGAAAAACTGGTAACAAAAGCCCATTTTTTCCATCCTGTACTTACGTCGAAATGGCCGGTTTTTTCATTGTTCGCCGATGAATAGCGTGTTACGGCTTTCCCGGAAATAACCGGATAATCATCGAGCGATAACCTGGGAGTAAGGGTCTGAAAACTCATTACACCGCCAATTGCATCGCTTCCATAAATACCCGAACCTGGGCCAAACAATACTTCGGTATTTTCCGTAGCAAATGGGTCAAGGTTTATCACATTCTGGATGTTACCGGCTCTGAAAATGGCAGTATTCATCCGCACCCCATCCACGGTATAGATCAGACGGTTTGTAGCAAATCCGCGAATCATAGGACTTCCGCCTCCCTGCTGGCTTTTCTGGATAAAAACATTCCCGGAAATTTCAAGAAGGTCGGCTGCTGTTTGCGGATTCTGAAGGTTGACTTCCTTTGGCGATACCGTGACAATTTTTGAAGAAACGTTATCGGAAACCTGCCACCACCTTGTGGCTGAAACAACCACCTCGTCAAGGTTCAGGTTCGAAGCTTCAAGTTTTATTTTAAATCCTTCCGATTTAATTTCAAAATAACTTTTTACTAGTGTTTTATAACCGATTGAGCGTATTTCTATATTTTCTGAATTTTTAAATGTTGAAATATCTGCCTGCCCTTTTGAATTAGTGGTGGCAAATGCCAGAGGATTTCTGCTCATCAGAGTTGTTTGCTCAACCGGGCTGTTGGTTTCATTGTCAGTAATGGTTATTGTCTGGGCACCGGCTGATACGGTGAGCCCCAGAACAAACAATAACGCAATTATTTTATTCATGATCGTTATTTAAATATTAGTCAAAAATGAAAACAGGCTCCAAGTTGCCTGATAACAATAAAATATTTCTGACTAAACCGATTTGGGAGGAGGGCCGGGTGGCGGGGAGATATCTGAATAATAAGTGATTGTAACAGAATATGTAAGAATTTCTGAATTCCTGTCGAAAGGTTTCCATTCAAATTTTCCGGAACAAAACAAAGACTGATAAAATTTGGTAAGTTTTTGTTGTTTTTCCCTGCTGACCGGGTCTTTGCCCATTGCTTTTATTAAAAGTTCCTCTATCCGGTTTTCAATTCCGGTTTCTTTTTCATCTTTCCAGCACAGGAAAAAAACTGAGTCACCCCTGTTTTCGGAATTTACAACATCGTATTTTTGATTATTATATTTAAACTCACGCGAATGTTCCCATTTTAATAATTGATATGATTCTTCTGCCTGAAATTTAAGTGTTATCAGCATTTCTTTATTTAATCCGGAAGCGATTTGTTGTTTCACCTCATCCCTGATCAATTCCTTTTGGTACAACAGCCAAAGCATCGTTACAACAACTGGCAGCCATAAACAAAGCAAAAGAAAAATGCCGGCAATTTTATTTCTCAATTTATAAAATCCTTAATTTGAATGTAAATATAATTTTTCCTTCAGGAACCTTTAAATCTTTTAAAAATAAACCTCAGCCGAACCTTTTTCTTTACTGAGTTTAACGGTTTTGGTTACTCCATTGCAGGTGATTTTGTAATCGCCGTAGAAAGCACGGGTTTTGAGTTCCCCGTTTTGATTGGTTTTTTCTTCTTTTTGAGTCCACCACTTATTAAAAACCAAATCGCGGTAAGCTGCTACCTGTGGCCGTGGTGTCCAGTCTTCTTTCCACATAGCGCAATGGGGCTGCCAGTGTGAACCAGCCCAGAATCCCCACATAATAAAGGCTTCAACATTCGGATGTGCGAAATATATGGGAAGCAGTTTATTCAATTCATCCACCTGAACCTGTTCATCTTCATAAGCAAAAAGTGCTTCGGTAATTTTTATCGGAAGGTTAAACTCAGCCAGTTG
>JAFGGF010000440.1 GCA_016930735.1 Prolixibacteraceae bacterium | reverse complement strand
TGTGTTTTATTATAATTCCGTTTCCGGCCGGGTATTGGCACCTTTCCCATCATTTTACGGTTGGTTGCCAGAGCTTCACTGAGCCCGATCTCTCCACTCTTCTGTATAATCAAACAATCTTATTGAAGTTCATTTGATAACAATACAAAGGTAACCTGAATTTTAAAATATACAATAACTTAAATACAGAAGATCGAATTAATCAACAAACAACGATACTTCCTGTTTTCCCAACAAAAAACCTTTTATTTGTAACGTTTAGAATTGGAATCAGACTAAAAACTAACATACAATAATTAAAGAATGAAATCTATGTATTCTAAAAAAATAAACTTTTTATTTTTTATCCTTGCTCCTTTTTTTCTGAATGCACAGGTTGACTGGAGCCAACCGGCACCTGTTGACCCGGCAATCCGTATTGGAAAACTCGATAATGGTATGACTTATTATATTCGTCATAATGAAGAGCCAAAAGAGCGGGCAAGTTTTTATATTATTCAGAATGCTGGTGCTTTACTTGAAGAAGATAACCAAAATGGCCTGGCTCATTTCCTTGAGCATATGGCTTTTAACGGAACCGAACATTTTCCGGGAAAAGGAATTATCAATACTTTGGAAAAACACGGAGTTGCATTCGGAAGAAATATTAATGCATACACTGCATATAACGAAACCATTTACAACCTGAGCGATGTGCCGGTGATCGATTCCGGGCTGGTTGATACCTGCCTGCTGGTTTTAAACGACTGGTCGAACTATCTGCTTTTAACTCCGGAAGAAATAGATGCTGAACGGGGAGTTATAACTGAAGAATGGCGGACACGCCGGGACGCCGGTTTCAGGATGCGTAGCAAATATTTCCCGGTTTTGCTGAAAGGTTCAAAATTTGCCGTCCGGGATATCATTGGCGACATTAATGTAATTAAAAACTTTCAATACGAAACCTTGCGGCAGTTTTACCACGACTGGTACCGCACCGACCTGCAGGCAATTGTCATTGTTGGCGACATTGATGTTGATAAAATTGAAGCCAGGGTAAAAGAACTGTTCTCAAAAATTCCTCCTGTTGAAAATGAGCAGGAACGCCCGTTCTTTGAAATTCCTGAACATATTGAAACCCGTTATGTACTGGCTACCGACGAAGAAGCTTCGCAATATTCAATAGCAATTTATATCAAACACAAAGCAGAAGCAAATGAAAATAAAAACCTGAATTACATCCGTGAAATGTATATTCAGAACCTTTACAATGCAATGATGAGCCAGCGAATAACCGAACTTCTTCAAAAAGGTGATCCTCCGTTCGTAGTCGGAAGTATTGGTTTTGGCGATTTATTACGTGGATATGATATGGCTTATATAAATGCAACAGCCAAACCCAACGAAGAAGATAAAGCACTTAAAGCTATTTATTCAGAAGCCATTCGTTTAAAAAGATTTGGATTCACACAGTCGGAACTCGACAGGGCAAAATTAAATCTTCTTACCTCTCTGGAAAGTTTTTACAAACAACGGGATAAAATTTCAAATGACCAGTATATTGCAGGAATACAGGATCATTTCCTGACAAATGAACCTCTGACTTCAGCCGAATTTGACTGGGAATTAGGGCAACAGGCCCTGCAATCCATAATACTTGATGAAGTATCAGAAAAAGCCAAAGAATGGATTACAGATAAAAACCGTGTGATCATTATTACGGGGCCAGAAGGCGACAATGTTAAACACCTGACAGAAAAAGAAGCTTTTAACATTTTAAACGAAGTTGAAAATTCGGAAATCGAGCCATACAAGGACATGGAGCAGGTTTCTTCACTGATTGATGAAACCCTTTCTCGGGCAGAAATTATTGCTACCCGCAAACTCGAAAAATTAGATGCTGTTGAATGGACCCTGGCAAATAAAGCAAGAGTTATCTTCCGTCATGCCGATTTTGAAAAAGATAATATCCTTTTAGTAGCTTACAGCCCGGGTGGCAGTTCGGTTTATGAAAATGACAAAGTTGCATCAGTGGCTTTGTTTTCACCTTTTATCAATTCTTTTGGGGTTGGCAATTTTGATGCAATCAGCCTGAATAAAATTTTAACGGGTAAAAAAGTAAGCCTTAATGTAGGTTTGTCTGGATTGAATGAATCCGTTTCCGGATCAAGTACTCCGAATGACTTTGAAACCCTGATGCAACTGCTTTATCTGCAATTTGAGCATCCCCGGTTTGACCAGGAAGCATACGATGCGCTGGCAGCAAGATATAAAGCATACCTGACCAATATGGAAAACAATCCTGATAAAATCATGTCTGATTCTATATCTCTGATTCTTACAAATTATAGTCCCAGGACTATTATTATTAATCAGGAGATTATTGATAAGATGTCGTTTTCACAAATTGAGGAAATGTACAACGACCGTTTTATCGATGCAGGTGATTTTACCTTTTTTATTGTCGGGAATATTGATGTAGACACTGCACGTCAAATGGCTCAGAAATATATCGGCTCTATAAAAGATAATCCCAGGGAAGAAGACTGGATTGACCGCAAAGTAAGAGGTCCGGAAGGAAAAACCGAAAAACAAATTGCCATTCCCCTGCAAACTGAAAAAGCAACCATTTTTATTCATTTTAATAAAAATATGGCTTATTCACCTGTTAGCAACCTGGAATTAACAGTCGTGCAGGAAATCCTTAAATTACGGTATACCGAAGAAATCAGGGAAAAAGAAGGGGGAGCTTATGGAATAGGAGTTTCAGGAAGTTCAGATCATTTCCCGGTGGAAGAAAAATCATTGCAGATAAGTTTTGATACCGACCCGGAAAAAGCCGTCAAGTTAAAATCGATTGTTTTCAGTGAAATTGATAAAATCAAAAATAATGGCTCCACACAGGAAGACCTGGATAAAGTTGTGACTAACCTGAAAAAAGACAGGGAACAGTCACGGCAGCATAACAACTACTGGATGGGTGTTATTCAGCGATATTATTTACATGGGTATAATTCTGA
>JAFGGF010000439.1 GCA_016930735.1 Prolixibacteraceae bacterium | reverse complement strand
TTTTTAAGGTTCACATAAAATTTCATGTATTTTTATTGTTGCTAAAACCTACTATAGAATGAAAGAAACCATTACAAAGGTTATTGTCCAGGAGGCTCTGGCAATCAGTAAAATCCCTGTAACTGATGAATATTCAAAAGCTTTGGATATTATTTTCCAGCGGGTCCATAAAAAAAAGGGGAAACTTGTAGCCAGCGGAATGGGGAAAGCCGGGCAAATTGCCCAGAATATTGCAACCACCTTTAGTTCAACCGGAACACCAGCAGTTTTTCTCCACCCAAGCGATTCGCAACACGGCGACCTTGGGGTAATCCAGGAAAATGATGTTTTATTACTTATCTCAAATTCAGGGAAAACAAGGGAAATTCTTGAACTGGTTGAGCTTTCCGCCAACCTTTACAAAGACATTCCTTTAATAGTAATTTCAGGAAATCCGGATGGAGAACTGGCAAAAAAAGCAAATGCTTTCCTTTATACCGGGAACCCAGAAGAAGTTTGCCCGCTTGGTTTAACACCCAGTACCTCAACAACTACTATGACTGTAATTGGTGATGCTCTGGTTGTTGCAATGATGATCCGGATCGGTTTCACGAGTCAGGATTATGCCAAACGCCACCATGGCGGTTACCTCGGCTATAAATCAAGGGAACTTTCGAAAAACAGCAACCAGTGAACTTCAATTTGCCGGGGTAAAACTTTATGAGAATCGAAAAAGAAAATACAGTTGGATTAATTATCGATATTCAGGAACGATTGTTCCCGGCAATGAACAATAAGGAAGTTTTACTTAAGAATTGTATTACTCTGATAAAAGGATTACAAACTTTAAACATCTTTTTAATAGTAACCCAGCAGTACACAAAAGGATTGGGTGAGACTCTGGAATCTGTAAGGAACGAAATTTCAGATTTTAATTATATCGAAAAAAGGGATTTCAGTTGTTGCGGCGAATCTGAATTTATTGAACTACTTAAAAAATCGGGAGCCAAAAATATTATAATTTGTGGCATAGAAGCACACGTTTGTGTTTTACAAACCGCAATCGACCTGAAAGAAAAAGGATTAAATCCGGTTATTGTTGCTGATTGTATTTCATCGCGGAAAGAAAAAGATTTACAATTTGCTCTTGAACGTTTTCGCCATGAAAAAATAATGATGGCAACTTATGAATCGATACTTTTTGAATTAACACAATCTTCAAAAGCAGAGGAATTTAAAGCTGTTTCTAATCTGGTTAAATAAATAAAATCCCAGCACCTTAAATCTTTTGTTTAAAGTTTGTTAATAAAGAGCCTTTAAAAGAAGGCTTCTATTCTGTAATAATAATATAATTTGGAAGGGATAAATAATCACTAACTAAAACCTTTTTTATGAGCGGATTCTTTGGCAGCGTTTTAAAAACCGACTGCGTTGCAGATGTATTTTATGGGACTGATTATCACTCACATTTAGGCACAAAAAGAGCAGGCGTTGCATTTTTAAACGGTAAAAATTTTTTCCAGCGGGCTATTCACAGCCTCGAAGACGGATATTTCAGGAGTAAATTCGAAAAAGACATTTCAGGTTTTAAAGGGAATAAGGGCATTGGAGTTATTAGCGATACCGAAGCTCAGCCAATTGTTGTAAACTCTCACCTGGGAAAATTTGCTATTTCTACCGTAAGTAAAATTAACAACGATAAAGAACTGGAAAGAAGGTTTTTGAAGAAAAACAAACACTTTGCTGAAACAAGCCAGGGAAGTGTTAATCCATCTGAACTGGTTGCTATGCTTATTACAGAAGGAAATGATTTTATATCCGGGATCGAAAATGTATTTAATAATATATTGGGATCATGTTCCATTCTAATCCTTACCAAAAGAGGGATAATAGCTGCACGCGATAAATTAGGACGTACGCCTGTAGTTGTTGGGAAAAAGGAAGAAGGGTATGCATTGGCATCGGAAACATGCGCTTTTGCAAACCTGGGCTATAGTGTGGAAAAATATATGGGCCCCGGTGAAATTATACATATCACTGCTGACGGTTTTGAACAATTAAAAAAGCCAAATGATAAAATGCAGATTTGTTCATTCCTTTGGGTTTACTATGGTTATCCGCCTTCATATTACGAAGGGATCAATGTTGATGAGTGCCGGTATAAATGCGGAGCTGCACTTGCCAAAAGAGATGATATGGAAGTAGATTTTGTAGCCGGAATTCCTGATTCAGGAGTGGGCCATGCCATTGGTTACAGCAATGAAAGAAAAATCCCTTACATGAGGCCATATGCGAAATATACTCCAACCTGGCCCCGGAGTTTTATGCCTCAGGACCAGAAAATGCGGGATTTGGTTGCCAAAATGAAACTGATTCCAAATGAAGCATTAATCAATGGGAAAAAAGGAGTTTTTCTTGATGATTCGATTGTTAGGGGAACCCAGTTAAAAGATAATACCCGCGACCTGTATGAACATGGTATGAAAGAAGTGCATATGCGTATTGCCTGCCCACCGCTCACTTATCCCTGTGTTTTTCTGAATTTTTCACGGTCAAGGAGGACCCGCGACCTGGCATCGCGGACAGCCATTCATCAACTGGAAGGCACTGAAAAAGTTAATTTGAAAAAATATTCAGATCCTGAAACGGAAGAATACAGGGCAATGGTTGAACAAATAAGGAAAAATCTGGGATTAACCTCATTAAAATACCAGAAGCTGGGCGACCTGGTAAATGCAATAGGATTACCAAAAGAAAAACTCTGTACACATTGTTGGGACGGTTCAAGTTATTTTTAAACAGGATTTTGTAAATTTCCAATTGAATAAAATTATTAAAATGTACTCCAACCTCATCATATATTATTTCACCGGTACCGGAAATGCTCTTGCTGTTGCTAACTGGATTGCCGGATATTTCAGTAAAAAAGGTATTCCATCTCAAATTATTAAGATTGAAAAAAACAAAATACCGGAAATCGATGCAATTTCTGAAAGCACTTTAATTGGTTTTTGTTATCCCACGCATGGATTTAATGCCCCACCGGTTGTCCTTGATTTTTTAAGGAAACTTCCCCGCCGGAAAGGCATAAAGGTTTTTCTTGCTAATACAAGGGCCGGTATGAAAATTTCTAAAATTTTTACTCCCGGATTAAGCGGGCTGGCACAAATATGCCCTGCCCTGATGCTTTGGCTCAAAGGTTATAAAATCATTGGATTCAGGCCTGTTGACCTGCCGTCTAACTGGATTTCACTACATCCCGGATTACGCCAAAAAGTTGTTTTTTCTATTTTTCTACGATGTGAAAGAATAGTAAAAAGATTCTCTGAAAAAATATACTCCGGAAAGAAAGTTTACCGTGGTTTATTTGACTTGCCCCTCGACCTTGTTGTTTCACCCGTTTCTTTGGGCTATTTTTTTTATGGCCGGTTTGCATTGGGAAAAACATTTATTGCCAACCACAAATGCAACAGTTGTGGTTTATGTATAAAACAATGCCCGGTCGGTGCAATCGGGTTCAAACAGGGCAGGCCATTCTGGAGTAGCAAATGCGAAAGCTGTATGCAATGTATGAACTCATGCCCGAAAAGGGCGATCGAAACAGCACATCTGCTAACTGCTTTACTGTGGTGGCTTGTTTTTTCCTTAATACCGGTTACAATTACAAGTTATCTAGCACACGACGGTAATTTCTTTTCACAACATTACACGCTGATAGTCTGGATTATAATTTTCACTTTTGGATTGCCGGTTATTTTCCGGGGTTATAAAATTTTCCATTTCCTTATGAAATATAAATTCTTTAGTTCCCTCATTGTTTACACATCGTTAACCCGGTTTAAATTCTGGCGAAGGTATTATGCCCCAAAAAAGTATTTAAAACAAAGTCATTCATCTTAAAATTTGATTTTATATTTGCCTGAAATTAGAAAATATGCTTGAGATTTGCGCATTGGCTTCTGGTAGTAATGGAAACTGTTATTACATTGGAAATGAACAGGATGCAATCCTTGTAGATGCCGGTATTTCTACCAAACAAATATTAAAGCGTATGTATGACCGGAACCTCGACTTCAGGAAGGTAAAAGCTGTTTTAATATCGCATGAACACAGCGATCATGTCAGAGGAGTCAGGGTATTAACAAAAAAATTAGGGATACCAGCATTTTTTACCAAAGAAACATTTTATGCCGTTTGGGGAACCAATCAACCTGCTTCATATTCGCCATTTAAGCCGGGTGAAAGTTTTCAATTCCGATCATTTACCATCCATCCCTTCCTGAAAAACCACGATGCAAGTGAGCCCTGCTCATTTCGGATCGAACACAATGGGATAAGTATCGGAGTTTTTACTGACATTGGCCAGCCATGTGAAAATGTAATATCCCATCTGAATCAATGCCATGCTCTTTTCCTTGAAACCAACTACGATGAAAAAATGCTTTGGGAAGGAAGATATCCGTATTACCTGAAAAGGAGAGTCGCTTCAAATGTCGGACATCTTTCAAACAAACAGTCATTTGATTTGCTCACTGAACATGCAGGAAATCAACTCAGCCATGTCTTTCTCAGCCATTTATCGGCTGAAAACAACACACCCGAAACAGCATACTCTACAATCAAACCTTTAGCCGATAAATTTAATCTGCTATTAACTTCGCGCCACGATGCAAGTGAAGTTGTATTAATCCAATAATCACTGTAAGGTAAACCGCTTCCTGTCCAATTCCATAAATACTACTCCAAATTCATCAATTGATGGTGCCTGATTAATTGTAAAACGTTTGGTAAAATCGTCACCGTTGGCCTGGAATTTAATCCGGTTCCGGTTTATATCAACCCAACCGTAATATTCATAACGGCCTCTTTTTAATAAATAAGCTTCACCCCCCGACCAGATTTCGAGCACAAATTTTTCGCTGTCCCAGAATCCGATATACTCATAATAAAATGTATCGAAATCTTTCTGGCAACCGGCAAATAAAAGGAAAATTACAATGGGGATAAAAAACAGAGATTTTTTCTTTGTTTTCATATTTTTTGTTTTTATGGCTTTCACCGGAAAAACAAAAAACATACCACCAAAATAAAGAGAAGAATTATTTAAACAGAATCGGAATCGTAAGCCTTAACCAATGCCCTCATGTTGTACGTTGAAGCCATCGCCTGGCAATAGGCCCCTGCTGAATAAACAGCAATCAAATCACCTCGTTTTGATTCAGGCAGATTAATATTCCTGTCAAATACATCGGTCGATTCACAAACCGGGCCTGCAATGGTATATTCCTTTTCAGGCAAAGCAGAAGTCAGTGAAACATATTTATGATGCGCCTGATATAACATAGGCCTTATGAGGTCATTCATTCCTCCATCGACTATCAGAAAATTGGTTTTAAAACCCTTTTTCAGGTATAAAACCCGGGTTATAAAAAATCCGCACTGTCCAACAAGCGAACGTCCCAATTCGAAGTGAAGCTGTTGCCCCTTCCGAAGCTTTAAGTTGTTGTGGAAGGCTTTAAAATATGATTTAAAATCGGGAACCGGATTTTTTTCAGGATT